>NZ_WMLF01000716.1 GCF_014156695.1 Streptomyces durbertensis
CCCCTACACCCGAGGGCTGCTCGACTCCCTGCCCCGGCTGGACGACCACGACGACACACCGCTGCGCGCCATCGCCGGCAGCCCTCCCTCCCTGCTCCGGCCGCTCCCCGGCTGCGCCTTCGCCCCCCGCTGCCCGCACGCCGCCGACGACTGCCACAGCCGCAGGCCCGACACCGTCCGCGACGGCGAGCGGCTGGTCGCCTGCCACCTCCCCCTCACCACGGGAGCCGCCCGATGACCGCGATCACCGCCGCCGGCACCGGCGGCACCGACGACACCGACGCGAGTGCCGACAGCCCGCTGCTCAGCGTCCGCGACCTCACCATGCACTACCCGGCCAGGCGCGGCGCCCCGGTCCGGGCCGTCGACGGCCTCGGTTTCGACCTGCCCGCCGGCCGCACCCTCGGCCTCGTCGGAGAGTCGGGCTGCGGCAAGTCCACCACCGGACGCCTGGTCGTCCGGCTCCTCGAACCCACCGCCGGGAGCATCACCTTCGACGGCCACGACCTCACCCACCTCGACCGGCGCGGCCTGCGGCCCTTCCGCGGCGACCTCCAGATGGTCTTCCAGGACCCGCACTCCTCGCTCAACCCCCGGCAGAGCGTCGCCCGCAGCATCGCCGAACCGCTGCTGGTGCGCGGCACCCCCGCCGGCGAGGCCCGAGGACGGGCCGCCGAGCTGATGGAACTCGTCGGCCTGCGGCCCGAACACCTCGACCGCCGCCCCCACCAGTTCTCCGGCGGGCAGGCCCAACGCATCGGCATCGCCCGCGCCCTCGCCACCGGGCCCCGCGTCATCGTCGCCGACGAACCGGTCTCCGCGCTGGACGTGTCCGTCCAGGCCCAGATCGTCAACCTTCTCGAACGACTGCAACGCGAACTCGGCCTCGCCTACCTCTTCATCGCCCACGACCTGTCCGTGGTGAAACGTGTCTGCGACCAGGTCGCCGTCATGTACCTCGGCCGGATCGTCGAGACCGGTGACAAGGCGCAGGTGTACGGCAACCCGGCGCACCCCTACACCCGCGCCCTGCTGTCCGCCGTCCCGCTGCCGGAGCCGGCCGCCGAACGGGCCCGCGAACGCGTCACCCTGCTCGGCGACCCGCCCAACCCGGCGGCGCCGCCGAGCGGCTGCGCCTTCCACCCCCGCTGTCACAAGGCGACCGAACGCTGCCGCGTCGAGGCGCCACGGTTGGCGCCGGCGCCGATACCGGCGGTTGTGCCGCCCACCGGCGGGTTGAAGGACTCACCCGTCCCGGCCGCATCCGCCCCCGGCGGCGGAGGCCGGCTTGTCGCCTGCCACTTCCCCGAGAACGCGCCCGTCCCCTGACCCGCGCGCTCGCCCACACGTCGGCCCGCGCCCCGGCGCACCCGGCCGCGCCGCGCCGACAGCACCACCCCGCATCACCCTTCGCACCACCCTCCACCCCTTTCCTCACCCCACACAGGAGACCCGGTGTCACAGCAGAACCGCACCCAGCGGAACAGAACCCCCCGCAGACGCGTGCTCACGGCCGCCACCATGGTCGCGATCGTCGCGTCCTCGGCACACCTCGGTCAGGTCGGTCAGGCCACCGC
>NZ_WMLF01000717.1 GCF_014156695.1 Streptomyces durbertensis
CTGAGGTCTCGTGGGCTCGGCGGTGGCGGCATCGGTGACGTCGGCGACGAGTTCGACCACGTCGGGGCCGTAGGCGTGCGAGTTGACGACCTTCAGCAGCAGGCAGAACGTGCCGTCGGGGCCGTGCCGGCGGAGGAGCCGGGGGAGTTGCCGGACCAGGTAGCGGGTCGCCGCCTGGTGGGTCACCGGGCGCTGGCCGCAGACGAGGAAGACCGGACGGTTGCCCTCACCGGCGGTGAGCCGGGCGAGCAGGACGTACTCGGCCGCGCCCCCGTCCACCCGGTAGCGTTCCGAGCCGACCGCGAAGGTGCCGCGCAGCCGGCCGTCCTCGGCGTCCGCGCTGACCACCACGCCGGGCAGCAGCGACCGGAGGTGGGCCGCCACACGGCGGTTCGACACGGGGCCGCCGACGCAGAACTCGGTGCGCTCGCCGAAGCCCTGGGGTGCGCTGTCGGCCGCGACCACCTGGCTGCGCGCGCCGCAGTCGGCGACCAGCGCGGCCAACTCCAGGAGCGCGAACACGTCGTCGCGGGCGACGTCCTCGCCCTCACCGCCGCCGGGGCCGACGACCATCAGGCACTCGGCGTGCGCCGGCAGACCGAGGAACCGCTGGCGCCTGCGTTGCCTCCGGCGCCGCAACATGCCGCGCAGCCACCAGCCCGCTGCGGCCCCGGCGGCCAGTCCGGCCAGCGCGAACAGCAGTTCGCGCAGCGTCTCGTCCATGGGGCGGGAGCCTATCCGGCCCGGGCGGCCGGATCGAGACCTCCGACGGGCCGAGGTGGCCCGGTGGGAGCTGGATGTAACGCCGCGTAGCCTCGACGTAACACCAGGCGTAACACGCGCCTGCTGTGATGGCGGCATGCATGAGGGCTCCGGCACGCGCCAACCATCCGGTCCGATCCGTGAGTTCAAGGCGGAGCTGCGGGCGCTGACCGCCGGGCTCGACGTCGACCAGGGCTGGTACGCCGTCTTCCGCCGTCGCGACCCGAGGGGCGTCGCGGCCTGCCTGGACGGCGTGGAGGTACCGCCGTGGGACATCGTGGAGGCGCTGCTCCAGGACGCCGCCGTCCAGCACGGCCAGGACGCCGCCGCCGGATACCGGGCCCGGCTCCAGCGCTGGTACCGCCCCTGCGTGCGACTCGTCGACGCCGAGGTCCACGGTCCGCGAGGGGTGTGGGAGAGACTGCACGCGACGCGCCGGGTCCGTGAGTCGGCGAGACTGCGCGTCGCCCGGCTGACCGAGCAGCGAGCCCGGCACGGGCGCTCGTCCGAGCACCCCGAACAGCTGGACGCCGAGTTGGCCTGGGCACGGGACGACCTCGCACGGGCCACCGCTCGCTGCCGGGAGCTGGAGGCACGGCTGGCCGCGCTGTCCGCGGCCGGCACCGCCGGGGCCGGCGACTCGCCAGGCGCGCACACGCGGGCCACGCCGGCGGACGAACGGGCTCGCGCGCCGGAGCCCGCCCCTGTTCCCGCGCCGGCGCGCCGCGACAGCACCGCTCACCACCCCCGCAC
>NZ_WMLF01000718.1 GCF_014156695.1 Streptomyces durbertensis
GGGGTTTCCGGCGGGTACGGAGGTCCAGCTGCCGGCGCCGCGCCGGGACTCCAGGAAGCCTTCGGCGCGGAGGGCTTCGTAGGCGGCGGCGACGGTGGTGCGGCTGACGCGGAGGGCGGCGGCGAGTTCGCGTTCGGCGGGCAGGCGGGCGGCGACGGGGACGCGGCCTTCGAGGACCAGGACGCGGACGCCGTCGGCGAGGGCGCGGTAGGCGGGGGTGCGGCGGTTGCCGTTCGGGGCGGCCGGGCGCTGGGACTCGAGGAGCCGGCTGAGCTGAATGGCACCGACGCTGGCGGTCCACTCGGGCATGATCAGTCCACCTTCCGCTGATTGGCCGTGGAATTGGCCCTTGCTACGGGCCAGGGTGTCATGCGTTGGTCTTTTTTCGCCAGGGGAGGTTCACGGTGCTGGACGCGGGTGGGTCAGGGGACGGAGTGGTCGGCCGGTTGGTGCGGCTGTACGTCGGGTTGCTGCTGTACGGGGCGACGCTGGCGGTGATGGTGCGGGCGGAACTGGGGCTGGCGCCGTGGGACGTGTTCCATCAGGGGGTGGCGCGGCAGACCGGGCTGTCGATCGGCACGGTGCTGGTGATCACGGGTGCGGTGGTGCTGCTGCTGTGGGTGCCGTTGCGGCAGCGTCCGGGGCTGGGCACGGTGTCGAACGTGATCCTGATCGGGGTGGCGATGGACGCGACGCTGGCGGTGCTGCCGCCGGTGGAGGGGTTGGTGTGGCGGGTCCTCGCCCTGGTGGCGGCGGTGGCGCTCAACGGGATGGCGACGGGTCTGTATCTGTCGGCGCGGTTCGGTGCCGGGCCGCGGGACGGGCTGATGACGGGGCTGCACGAGCGGACGGGCCGTTCGGTCCGGCTGGTGCGGACCGGGCTCGAGGTGTCGGTGCTGGCCACCGGCTTCGCGTTGGGCGGCTCGGTCGGGGTGGGCACGGTGCTGTACGCGCTGGGCATCGGTCCGTTCTCGCAGCTGTTCCTGCGGGTGTTCGCGCCGCGGCGGGCGGTGGCGAGTCCGGTGGTGGCCCGCGGCGGGCGGGTCCGCAGGCTGGCCGGTCGGGTGATACTGCGTCGGTGACCACGGCATCGCATCCCTTCCTGGACCGTCCGGCTCCGCTGGCCTTCGCCCATCGCGGCGGGGCGGCGGACGGGTTGGAGAACACCCATCGCGCCTTCGAGCGGGCCGTCGGCCTGGGCTACCGCTATCTGGAGACGGACGTGCACCTGACGGCGGACGGGGTGCTGGTGGCGTTCCACGACTCGACGCTGGACCGGGTCACCGACGGCAGCGGTCCGATCGCCGGGCTGTCCTGGGCGGAGGTGGCGCGGGCCCGGGTGGGCGGTTCGGAGCCGGTGCCGAGGCTGGCCGATGTGCTGCGGGCCTTCCCGGAGGCCCGGTGGAACCTGGATGTGAAGGCGGAGGCGGCGCTGCGTCCGCTGCTGGCGGAGCTGGACCGGCTGGACGCCTGGGACCGGGTGTGTGTGGGTTCCTTCGCCGAGGCCCGGGTGGCGCGGGCCCGGGCGTGGGCGGGGCCGAGGCTGGCGACGTCGCTGGGGA
>NZ_WMLF01000719.1 GCF_014156695.1 Streptomyces durbertensis
GGGTGGGGAGGCGGAGGGCGGCCACGGCGCCGCCGGCGGCGCCGTTCGCGTTGCGGAAGGTGAGGCGGGCGCCGAGGACTCGGGCCTGGCCGGCGGCGATGGTGAGGCCGAGGCCGTGGCCTCGGCCGGCGCGGTCGGAGGTGCCGGTGCGGAAGCGGCTGGGGCCTTCGGCGAGGAGTTCGGCGGGGAAGCCGGGGCCGTGGTCGCGGACGCGGATGAGTCGTTCGTCGACGTCGACGACGACGGGCGGCTCGCCGTGGCGGGCGGCGTTGGCGAGGAGGTTGCCGAGGATGCGTTCGAGGCGGCGCGGGTCGGTGGTGACAACGGCGTCGTTGACGACGCGGACCTCGGCGTCGGGGGCGAAGGTGCGGACGCGGCGGGAGACGAACTCGCCGAGTGCGATCTCCTGGAGTTCGGCGCGTTCGGCGGCGCCGTCGAGCCGGGCGACTTCCAGGACGTCCTCGACGAGGGTGCGCAGGAGTTGCGCGCGGTCACGGACGAGTTCGGCGGGACGGCCTTCGGGGAGCAGTTCGGCGGCGGCGAGCAGCCCGGTGACGGGGGTGCGCAGTTCGTGGGCGATGTCGGCGGTGACGCGGCGTTCGGCTTCGAGCCGGGCCTGGAGGGCGTCGGCCATGGCGTCGATGGCGCGGGCGAGTTCGGCGGTCTCGTCGCGGGCGCGGCCGCCGATGGCCTCGCGTACGCGGACGTCGGCGTCGCCTTCGGCGACCCGGGCGGCGGCTGTGGCGGCCTTGCGGAGGCGGCGGGAGAGGCGGCCGCCGATGAGGACGCCGAGGGCGGTGCCGCCGGCGACGACGGACAGGGAGCCGAGGATGAGGGTCTGGTCGAGTTCGGCGAGTACGGAGTAGCGGTCGGTGAAGCGGGAGTGCAGGGAGAGGACGCCGCCGTCGGGGAGCGGGGTGGCGGCCCAGACGTCGGGGGCGTCGCCGCCGTCGTGGCTGACGTAGGTGGCGCGTTCGCCGCGTTCGACGGCGGCGCGCAGCGGGGCGGGCAGGTCGGGGTCGTTGAGCACGGCGCCGAGGGCGAGGCGTTCGGTGGACTCGTAGATGCGCTGGGCGGACTGCAGCCGCTCGTCCTGCACGTCCCGGCTGCTGTTGATCATCGACACCTGGGTGGCGTTGTAGATGATCAGGCTGAGGACGAGGGCGACGAGGGCGCTGACGGCGGCGATGGCGACGCTGAGGCGCCAGCGCAGCCCGAACCGCACGCCGGAGGTGCGGCGGGGTCGGGGCAGGCGGTACGGCAAGCGGGTCAGCCCTTCAGCTTGTAGCCGAAGCCGCGCACGGTCTCGATGTGCTGCTGGCCGACCTTGGCGCGCAGCCGCTGTACGTGGACGTCGACGACCCGGGTGTCGCCGCCCCAGCCGTAGTCCCAGACGCGTTCGAGCAGTTGGTCGCGGGTGAGGACGGTGCCGGGCGCGGAGGAGAACTCCAGCAGGAGCCGCATCTCGGTGGGGGTGAGCGCGACGGGTGCGCCGGCGCGGCGGACCTCCATGCCCTCGGTGTCGATCTCCAGGTCGCCGAAGGCCAGGACGGCGG
>NZ_WMLF01000072.1 GCF_014156695.1 Streptomyces durbertensis
GGTCGGGGCTCGGGGGCTGAGGGAAGTTCAGGCATCGGCGCGCCCCCGGTCGACGAGGGCGGCGACTCCGTCGAGCACCCGCTCCAGGCCGAAGTCGAAATCCTCGCCCGCCTCGCTGGGCGTCCCGCCGTCGCCGCCCGCCTCCAGTACTCCCGCGTCGAGGACCGCGTTCACCTCGGGGAAGCGTTCGCGGTCGGCGAGGCCGGCCAGCAGCCGGCCGTAGGCGGCGTTCATGTGGGCGGGACTGAGACCGGCCTCCCGGGCCGCCGCGGCCAGGTCGGCGGCGACCGCCGCCTCGCCGCGCACGTACTCGCTCAGCAGGGTCAGCACGCCCAGCCGCTCCCCGGCGTCGAGCCCGCTGCCCCTGAGGGCGCGCAGCCCGTACTCCATCCAGACGACCGAGTTGGGAGTGGCGGGCGGCGAGCTGACCGGCACCGCGAGCACCCAGAGGTTGTCGTGCAGCACCCGGCGGTAGGCGCGCGCCCACTCCGCGAGGCCGGTGCGCCAGTCGGCGGGCTCGGCGAGCTCCGGGGGCGGCGGGCCGACCGCGGCGTCCTCCATCAGGAGCAGCAGTTCGTCCTTCGCGCCGACGTACCGGTAGAGGGCCATCGCGGAGACGCCGAGCATGGCGGCGACCCGGCTCATCGAGACCGCGCCGATCCCCTCGGCGGCCGCGCAGTCGATCCCCGCCCGCACGATGCGCTCCAGGCTCAGCCCGCGTCGCGGCGCCGTGGTGACGTCGTGGCCGACGCCCCAGGCCCTGGCGACCGCGGGCGGGATCCCCCAGGAGTTCTCACTGTTGCCGTCCATGGACCGTGTATAACATCAGCAGTAAGGTGTACGTCATAAACAGAATTGCGTACGCCGTAAACAAGCAAGGAGGGGGGACACCATGTCCGAAGAGGCGGCGATCGAGGTCGCCGGGCTGCTGAAGTCCTACGGCGACACCGAGGTGCTGAGGGGGATCGACCTCCGGGTGCCGGCGGGAGGGGTGCACGCGCTGCTCGGCCCCAACGGCGCCGGCAAGACGACCACCGTCCGGGTACTCAGCACCCTCAGCGGTCCGGACGGCGGCGTGGTGCGCGTCGCCGGCCACGACGTGCGGAGGGAACGCGCGGCGGTGCGCCGCCGCATCAGCGTCACCGGCCAGTACGCGGCGCTCGACGAGCAGCAGACCGGCCGGGAGAACCTGTGGACGTTCGGCCGGCTGCGAGGGTTGGGGCGACGGGCGGCACGCGAACGGGCCGCCGAACTCCTGGGCTCCTTCGACCTGCGGGAGGCCGCCGACCGGGCGGTGGCCACCTACTCCGGAGGGATGCGCCGCCGACTGGACATCGCCGCCGCCCTCACCGGGGGCCGACCGCGGGTGCTGTTCCTCGACGAGCCCACCACCGGACTCGACCCGCGCAGCCGCCGCACCACCTGGGGGACGGTCTCGGAACTGGCCCGCCAGGGCGTCACCGTCTTCCTCACCACCCAGTACCTCGAGGAGGCCGACCACCTCGCCGGACGCGTGACCCTGCTCGACCGGGGCCGGATCGTCGCCGAGGGCACGCCGGCGGAGCTCAAACGCAGGGTCGCGGCCAGGCGGCTGGAGCTCACCGCGGTCTCCCCCACGGCCCACCAGGAGCTGCGCCGCCGCCTCGACGTGGCCCCCCTCCACGACGACCCGCACGGCCTGCGGCTGTCCGTGGCCACCGACGGCACCGCCGCGGCGGTGCGCGGCCTGCTCGACCGCCTCGACCCGACCGCCGACCTGCTCGCCCGCTTCGACGTCCTCGACGCCTCCCTGGACGACGTCTTCCTCGCCCTCACCGGCCGGGCCACGCGGCCGGCCGGCACTCGCCCCAAGGAGACCGGACATGCCGCATAGCCACGCCCTCGGCCCCACCCGCGCCGCGCCGCACCGGCCGGCGCCGACGGCCGGACCGCTGGCCCGTGTGGTCACGCTCACCGGCCGCTGCGTACGGCTGAGCGCCCGCAACCTGGACGCGCTGCTGATGTCGCTCGCCCTGCCGGTCCTGCTGATGCTCGTCTTCGTCTACCTCTTCGGCGGCGCCATCACCACGGGCGACCCGGCTACGTCGTACGTGACGTACGTGGTCCCCGGGGTGCTGGTGCTGTGCTCCGGGTACGGCGCCGCGCTGACCGCCTCCACTCTCAACGGCGACCTGCGGAGCGGTGTCGTCGACCGCTTCCGCTCCATGGACGTGGGCGGCACCGCGCTGGTGGGCGGGCACGTCCTCGCGAGCCTGGCCAGGAACGCGGCGGCCACGGCGGCGGTGCTGCTGGTGGCCCTGCTGCTGGGCTTCCGGCCCCGGGCCTCGCTCGGCGCGGCCCTGGCGGCCGCGGTGGTACTGCTGTGCTACGTGCTGGCGTTGAGCTGGCTGGCGGCGGTGGTAGGCGCGCTGGTGAGCACGCCGGAGGCGGCCGGCGCCTTCGGCTTCGTCGCGCTCTTCCTGCCCTATCCGAGCAGCGCGTTTGTCCCGGTGGAGACCATGCCGGGCTGGCTCCACGGCTTCGCCGGACACCAACCGGTGACCTCGGTGATCGAGTCGCTGCGGGCGCTGCTGCTGGGTGCTCCGGCCGGCGCGTCTCCCTGGATCGCACTGGCCTGGTGCGCCGTGCTGCTGGCCCTCTCCGTGCCGCTGGCCTCACTCGCCCTGGCCCGCCGCCACCGCTGAGGCGCTGCCACCGCGACCGCCACCGATCGTGGTGCGGGCGGGAGCGCGGCGGGTGAGGATGAACGCATGCTGTTGGCCGAACTCGCCCGCACCTCGGCGGAGATCGCCGCCACCACGGGTCGCTCCGAGAAGACCGCCCTGCTCGCCCGGCTGTTCTCCCACGCCGAGCCGGACGAGGCGCCGGTGGTGGTCACCTACCTCGCGGGGCGGCTGCCGCAGCGGCGTACCCACCTCGGCTGGCGTGCGCTGGCCGAACCGGTCACGCCGGCGGCGCGCGCGACGCTGACGGTCGGTGAGGTGGACGCGGCGCTCACCGCCGTCGCCGCCGTGGCCGGGCGCGGCGCGGTGGCCGAACGCCGCCGTCTGCTGCACCGGCTGCTCGGCGCGGCCACCGCGGAGGAGCAGGGCTTCCTGGTCCGGCTGATCGGCGGCGAGCTGCGGCAGGGGGCGCTGGACGCGATGGCCGTCGAGGGCCTGGCGTCCGCGGTCGGCGCCGAGCCGCAGGACGTCCGGCGGGCGGTGATGCTCGGCGGCTCGCTGGGCGAGGTGGCCCGCCGGGCGCTGGCCGAGGGGCCGGCCACCCTGGCGGAGTTCCGCCTCACCGTGGGCCGGCCGGTGCTGCCCATGCTGGCGCACACCGCGGCCGACGTCGCGGAGGCGCTGGACGCCCTGGGCCCGGCGGCGGTGGAGGAGAAGCTGGACGGCGTGCGGGCACAGGTGCACGTCGCCGACGGACGGGCGCGCGTCTTCACCCGCACGCTCGACGAGATCACCGGCCGCCTCCCGGAGGTGACCCGCCTGGCCGGGCGGCTGCCCGTCGACAGCGCGGTGCTGGACGGCGAGGTCGTCGCCCTCGACACGTCGGGCCGGCCGTTGCCCTTCCAGGACATTGCGGGCCGGGTCGGCACCCGCGACGACGTGGGCACCGCGCACGGGGCCCTGCCGCTCACCGCCGTCTTCTTCGACCTGCTCGGTGTGGACGGGCGGGAGCTGCTGGAGGCCCCCGCCGCCGAACGGCACCGCGCACTCGCCCGACTCGTGGCGCCCCCGCATCTGATCCGCCGGATCGAGGTGACCGATCCGCAGGACCGCGACCAGCGGGAGGCGGCCGCCGCGTTCGCGGAGCGGATGCTCGCCGACGGCCGGGAAGGGGTGGTCGTCAAGGCCCTGGACTCCGGCTACCGGGCGGGCCGCAGGGGACGCTCCTGGCTCAAGGTCAAGCCCGTCCACACACTCGACCTCGTGGTGCTCGCCGCCGAGTGGGGGCACGGACGCCGCACCGGCCTGCTGTCCAACCTGCACCTGGGCGCGCGCGGCGCGGACGGGTCGTTTGTGATGCTGGGCAAGACGTTCAAGGGGATGACCGACGCGCTGCTGCGGTGGCAGACCGGGCGGCTGTCCGAACTGGCCGTGGTGAGGGAGCCGTGGGGAGTGCGGGTGCGACCCGAACTGGTGGTGGAGATCGCCTTCGACGGTGTGCAGCGCTCCACCCGCTACCCGGCCGGGGTGACGCTCCGCTTCGCGCGGGTGCTGCGCTACCGGGAGGACAAGCCGGCCGAGCAGGCCGACCCCGTGGAGGCCGTGCTCGCCCTACGGCGCTGACAGCAGCCGGCGCAGTCGTGCGGCGACGGAGGCGGCCTCCTCCTCGTCCCGGTAGCGGCGGCGCGGCCAGAAGAAGCCGCGCAGGCCGTCCTTCGGCCGTCTGGGCACCACGTGGAAGTGCAGGTGCGGGACGGACTGGCTGACGCCGTTGTTCGCCGCGACGAACGTTCCCGCCGCCTCCATTCCGGCGGCGACCGCGCCCGCGACGCGCTGGACGCCGCGGAAGTAGGGGTCCAGTTCGTCGGGCGGCAGGTCGGTGAGGGTGGTGTGGTGGCCCCGGGGCACGACGAGCACATGGCCGGGGAAGAGCGGGCGCCGGTCGAGGAAGGCGACCGCGTGCGCGTCGGCCCAGACCAGGTGGGCCGGCGCACGGCCGGCGACGATCTCGCAGAAGACGCACTCCATGCCCCCAGTGAACTACCGCCCCCGGCGCTCCCGCGCGCGGTGGCGGGCGCCGGGCCGGCGTCGGATGATGACGGGGAAGGCCCGCGGTCCGGTCGGAGTCCTGGGAGGTCGCGGTCATGAAGCACCTGATGCGAGCGGAGTACCGTTCGAACGGCGACGTCGGGGCCGAGGCCACGGTCAAGACCTGGCACATGGTGCGTGGCGAGGGGACGACCGCGCTGTGCGGCAGGGACCTCGACGAACGGTCGGCCACCAGGTCCGAGGACGCGTGGGGCGCGATGCACGAGCCGTTCTGCCACACCTGCGGGGCCGTCTACCTGCGCGAGGTGCCCTGACCCGGCGCGCGGGGCCGCCTCGGTGCCGGAACGGTTCTGCTCAGCAGTTCCGTTCCGCCGGACGGGTGGCGCGGCGCGCGCCGGGCGGGTGAAGGCGACCGCCCGGCGCCGGGTGACACGCGCGCCGTCGTCCGGCGCGGTACGCGGCGGACGCATTCTTGCCCACGGACGCGGGTACCCGCCCCGTCACCCCCGCAGGACAAGCACCACGCGAGACACGATCCGAGGAGCTGAGCGCGATGGCCGTGTGCGAGGTATGCAGCAACGACTACGAGATGTCCTTCGAGGTGCACGCCGCCGGAGCCGTGCACGTCTTCGACAGCCTGGAGTGCGCCGCCCAGCGCATGGCGCCGATCTGCGAGAACTGCGAGTGCCGCATCCTCGGCCACGGGGTGCAGGCGGACGGGCGCTTCTTCTGCTGCGCGCACTGCGCCCGGGTGCAGGGCCACCAGGAGTTGGTGGACCACGCCTGACCCGGAGGCCGCGCCTGACCCGGCCGTCCGGCGCCGCGAGCCGGCACGGTCCGACGCGGGTCGACATGTCGACTCCCCCGCCCGCTCGGTGCACCCTGGAAGAAGCACCTGGAGGTGAGCACCATGGAGACGATCGTCGGTTGGCACATCGACATGGAGTTCCTGGAGGACGGTGACAAGACACGCGCCGACTGCGTGCTGCGCCTGCCCGACGGGGCGGCACTGCGGGCCCACGGGCGCGCGGACCGCTATCCGACGGACCCGGCACAGCAGCGGGTCGGCGAGGAGATCGCCGCCGCACGCGCCCTGGACGACCTTCGGCACCAGCTTCTCGCCAAGGCCGGCGCCGAGATCGAGGAGGCCACGCACCAACCCGCCCATCTCGTCGCCTGATCCGAGGAGAACCGAGCCCGTCCGGACGTCCCCGCGGGTTTCCCGCCCGCCGGGCGGGCGCGCCCTCGTGCCCCTCTACAGTTCGCCCCATGGAATCCCACACGGCGGACCGACCGGACGAGGGGCCCGGGGGCTTCTTCGCGCTCCGCACCATGGAACCGGTGCCCGGCTCGGCGGTGAGCCTGGCGAGCCTGTACGCCGGTGAGGCCGACGCGGTGCTGGCCTCGCGGATCGAGCGGGTCGGCGCACGGCTGGGGACGCGGGAGCCGCGGGTGGCGGCGTCCGTCGCCCAACTCGGGCTCGCGGCCCGGCTCTGCTCGGTGGCGCTCGGCACCAGCGTGCTGCGCGGCGAGGTGCCCGCTCTCGACCCCGCGGCACTGTGGTGGGACGCGGCCGCCACCAGCCCGGACGACCTGTGGCTGACGGAACCCCTCCCGGCGCCGGGAGGGACGTACGGGCCGGCCGGGCCGGAGGCGCTGGTGGAGCCGCTGTCGCGCACGGTGTGCGAGCGCCACCTGCGCCCCCTGGTGACGTCGGTGCGCCGGGTGGCGCCGGTGTCGGAGCGGCTGCTGTGGGGGAACGCGGCGTCGGCGCTCGGCGGCGCGCTCGGCCAGCTCACCACGTGGTGCCGGGCGAACGGGCGCCCGGAGTGCGTCCCCGTGGCCCGCGAGCTGACCGCCGCGCTGCTGGAGACCGCCCCGCTGCGGGGCACGGCGACCCTGCGGGGTGACGTCCTCCGCCGCCGCACCTGCTGTCTGTACTACCGCGTCGGCGGGGGCCTGTGCGGCGACTGCGTCTTCGACACCGCGCCGGCCCCCCGGGGCGGCGGCGGTCGGCGGGCCTCTGTCAGTGGGTCGGCGTAACGTGCTGAGCATGTGCCGGAGTATCAGGACGTTGCGCCCGCCGTATG
Organism: Streptomyces durbertensis; assembly: GCF_014156695.1. Classification (GTDB taxonomy): domain Bacteria; phylum Actinomycetota; class Actinomycetes; order Streptomycetales; family Streptomycetaceae; genus Streptomyces; species Streptomyces durbertensis. Next base: position 6,803 of record NZ_WMLF01000072.1, read on the forward strand.
CCGAGTCGGTCTCCGAGGCGGACATCAGGGCGGCCGCGCTTCAGTACGTACGCAAGGTCTCGGGATTCCAGCGCCCGGCGGCGCACAACAGCGCCGCGTTCGAACGGGCCGTGGAGGCGGTCACGGCCGCCACGACGGAGCTTCTGGGGTCGCTGACGGTCCGCGGCGCCCACCGGAGAGAGCCCGCCTCGGGCCGGGAAGCGGAGTGAACCACCACCCTTTTGCTACACAAAGTAATCGATTCTGACCGCAGCGATCCGGCCACCGCCGAGAAGTCGCTGTTCAGCGATGCACAAACCATCGGAACTCAGCCAACTTTGCACACATAGGGGAGCGCAGGCACTACAGAGGGTATTCGAACAGTGAATGACGGGTACCCAGTTGGAGGCGTTCCGATGAGCAAGCTGCCGCGGATCAGGGACCACGCCGCGCCCGGCGAGCACCTGGCGCGGCTGTTGGCCGAGTGCCGCAACCCCTTCGAGATCGGCGACGCGCTGCTCGCCAGGCTCTCCGGAGCACGGCTGTGCCGGGTCAGGCTGCGTTCCTGGCGCGAGCGCAACTCCCCTCCCCCGCCGATGCGTTGCCGCACCTACCGGCACACCTTCGTGCTCGACGACGGCACCGAGGTCCCGCTGTGGGAGCTCCAGCACGACACCGACCCCGACGGCCGGCTGGTGTGCGAGATCTACCAGGACGACACCACGCTGCGGAAGGCCGAACGGCGGGTGCACCGGCGCATGGGCGACGTGCCGGACGACCCGCACGGCTGCGTGATAGCCGCGAACGTCAGCGGCCTGACCCCCGAGCTGCTGGCGGAGACGGCCGAGCCGCCGCAACCGCACGCCTTCACCGAGCGGGACTCCGTCGACCACGCCCGCCGGCTCATCCGCCGGGCCCGCCACACGGGTCACCCCGGCGAGCCCGGACCGGACCTCCTCAACCGGCTCACCACCGCCCGCCGGCACACCATCACCCAGATCGCCCGGCGCTTCTCCGACCTGGGCCAGCACTCGTTCTGCTCGGTCTACGAGCACACCTTCCTCCTCGCGGACAACCGGGAGGTCAGCCTGTACGAGCTCGAGCACGACTACACCGAGGGCGGCCGGCTGGTCTGCGAGCTGTACGTCGACGAGGCGTCGGCGGCCGAGGCCGCCGAGCGCCACGGCCATGCCGCCACGTTCGACAGCGAACAGGTGTGAGGCGCCGTTCGAGGGGACCGGGGGCGTTCGGGGCTCACCGGTGGGAGAAGTGCGCCCCCCGGTACGGCCGTTGGTGGGTGCGAGATTGGCCGAACCGGTTGCTGCGGTCGGCCCGCGCGCTCTACGTTGAGTCCGCCTGCCGATTCCGACACCGCTCGCTCCGCGGTCGCGGAGCGGGATCGGGAGCTGGACCAGTCGAACCGCACGTCGGACGTCGCGCAGGTTTCGGGGAGGACCCGTCATGGCCCGTGGCCGCCATCGCCGTTACAAGCCCAGTCCCGTCTCCCGTGCCTCGTTGACGGTCACCGTCGGCGGCGCCGGCATCGCGTTGCCGCTCATCGGCGTCAGTCACGCCCAGGCCGCGCCCGTCGAGGTGTGGGACAAGGTCGCCGCGTGTGAGAGCAGCGGCCGTTGGCAGGTGAACACCGGGAACGGCTACTTCGGCGGACTGCAGTTCAAGCAGTCCACCTGGCAGGAGTTCGGCGGCACGGCCTACGCGCGCCGCGCCGACCTCGCCACCAAGGAACAGCAGATCGCCATCGCGGAGAAGGTGCTGAAGGGCCAGGGCCCGGGCGCCTGGCCGAGCTGCTCGGTGCGCGCCGGCCTCACCCGCGACATGGCCCAGACGAACGGCAGCGCCGTCCGCGCGGCGCGTGACGCCTCCCGGGCGCAGGGCGGCGCGCGGGCCGACCAGCAGCCGAAGGCCCCGAGCACCGCGAACGGCGGGAAGACCTCGGCGCCGACCGCCGACAAGCGGCCTTCCCGCCAGGAGCACCGTGACGGAGCCGCGGGTCACCGCGTGCGGAGCGGGGACAGCCTCTTCTCGATAGCGCGGGCGCACGGCGTGCCGGGCGGGTGGCAGGCGCTCTACGAGCGCAACCGCGCCGTGGTCGGCGGCGACCCCGACCTGATCATCCCCGGGCAGCGACTCCAGTTGCGCGGCCCGGGCCCGAAGGCACCCGCCTCCGGCGGCCCCGCGCGCGGCGGCAAGGCCCCGGAAACGGCCCGCCAGGCACTGGCGGAGAAGGCCGCCGCGGCGAAGAAGGCGGCCGCCGCGAAGAAGGCCGAGGCGGACGCGAAGAAGGCCGCCGCCGCGAAGGCCGAGGCCGAGCGGAAGGCGCAGGCACAGAAGGCCTCCCGCACGCAGCCGGCGGCCGGCTATACCGCGCCGGTCAGCGCCGCGCCCGGCGCGCGCTACCGGGCGACGGGCGGCACCTGGGCGGCCGGCTACCACACAGGGGTCGACTTCCCCGTCCCGACGGGCACCTCGGTGCGCGCCGTCACCGGCGGCACGGTCGTCTCGGCCGGGTGGGCGGGCTCCTACGGCTACCAGGTGGTGCTGCGCCACCACGACGGGCGCTACAGCCAGTACGCGCACCTGTCGGCGATCTCGGTACGCTCCGGACAGAACGTCAACACGGGCCAGTCGCTCGGCCGTTCCGGCAGCACCGGCAACAGCACCGGGCCGCACCTGCACTTCGAGGTGCGCACCGGTCCCGGGTACGGCAGCGACATCGACCCGCTGGCCTACCTGCGCGGCAAGGGCGTACGGATCTGACGCCGGTTCGTGTGGTCCTCGGCCGACGGCTGCTCAGTCCCGGAGCAGCACGAGCCTTCGCGGTGGCTCCGCGACCGGGTCGGGCAGACGCAACGGCGCGCGCCCCGGGGTGAGCGAGCCCAGCAGGACGAGGTGCCGCGCGCCGGTGGCGCCGACGGGGTTGGCCGGCACGCCGTGCACGGCCAGGAAGCCGAGCAGGGCGAACAGCAGCGCCTCCTTCTCCTGCGGCGCCACGCCGAGCGCCGTGCTGTCGACGATCCGGACGTTCCCCGCTCGGGCCCTCAGCCGGGCCGTCAGATGGTGGTTGCGCAGCCCACCGCCGGACACGTACAGGTCGCTCAGGCCGTGGGCGCGGCAGGCGTCGGCGACAAGGCGGGCGGTCAGCTCGGTCAGGGTGGCGAGGAGGTCGTCCGGGTCAGGTCGGGCCCCGGCCAGGCGGTCGCGCAGATAGCCGGCGTGGAAGTGCTCCTTGCCGGTGGACTTCGGCGGCGGCAGCCGGTAGTAGGGATCGTCGAGGAGACGGGCCAGCAGTCGTTCGTCCACCGTGCCGCGAGCGGCCCGCGCGCCGCCGGTGTCGACCCGGCTCTCTCCCTGTGTCGCCCACGCCGCGGCCTCGTCGATCAGCGCCCCCGCCGGACCGACGTCGTAGCCGAGGACCGCGGGCGCGGCGGCGGTCCCGGCACCGGATCCCGCTTCGCGGCGGGAGGGGGCGCCCGGCCCGTCGCCGTCCGGCAGGCGGACGGTCAGGTTGGCGATGCCGCCCAGGTTGAGCGCGCCGTGGCCGGGACCGGGCAGCAGGAGGGCGTCCAACGCGGCGACCAGCGGTGCGCCGTGCCCGCCGGCGGCCACGTCCCGGCCGCGGAAGTCGGAGACGACGGGCAGACCGGTCGTCTCGGCGATCCAGGCGGCGGCGCCGAGTTGGAGTGTGCCGTGTGCGCGGGCGCCCTCCACCCAGTGGTAGACGGTCTGGCCGTGTGAGGCGATCCAGTCCGCCCGGCCCTCGGCCGGTCCGGCCAGTGCGCGGGCGGCGGCGGTGCCGAAGAACCGGCCCAGCCGGGTGTCCAGGCGGCACAGCCGGCCGGCCGGGACGGCCGCCGGAGGCAGGGCGGCGAGCAGTTCGGCCCGCAGGTCGGGCGGGAAGGGCGTGCTGACCAGGCCGCGCGGCCGCATGGTGAGCTCGCCGGGCGCCGAGAAGTCGAGGTCGGCGACGGCCGCGTCCGCCGCGTCGTGGGAGGTGCCGCTGAGCAGGCCGATCATCCGCATGAGCGGCATTGTCGGCCCGCCCCGCCGGCCGTGCGGGCAGGGCTCGCCGCGCGGGGCGCGGCCAACAGGGCGAGGCCGGGTGGACACGGGCGGCAGGGCGGAACCCCGACGTGGGCCGGGGGTTCAGCGCGTGCCGGGCCCGTCCGGGTAGCGGCCGGCCTGCCGGGCGTGCGAGATCCGCCGCAGGACGACAAGCAGGTCGAGCACGGCGAAGACGGCCAGTGCCGTACTGATCCAGGCCAGGACGCGCAGCGAGTCGGCGCTGGGCACGTCCTGCGGTCCGGCGCGGCCGGACCAGATCCAGAAGAGGACGGCACCGGCGACGAACAGCGGGGCGAACAGGACGGACAGGATGAGTCGCAGCCGCAGTGCGCTGCGGGCCGTCAGCGGCTCGTTGCCGGTGCGAGGCAGCAGCCTGCCCAGGATCCCCTCCCGGTCGGGGTCGGGCGGGGGGCGGCGTCCGGACGGACGGTCCTGCATGTCACCTCCCGGAGGACGACGAGTACTCCTCCTCTCGAGCGTCGGGGGCCGGGCGGGCGTCCGCAACCGGGCACGCCGAGGGCGGCGGCCGGCCGTCCGGGAGGCGCGCGACGCCGTTCGAGAGGTACGCGGCGCCGGGCGGGCGGCGTGCGGACGGGGTCGGCGCGCCCGGTGGCCGGAATCGTTCGTTCCGCTGCTCCGGCGCCCGAAACGCGGCGCCTGGAAAGGGGATTCCGCCCCCGCGAACCGGGCATATAGCTCAACAGTAGGACAGTATCGGGAGGTTGAGTCTCCGTTTCCTTACTCCCATGCGCCTCAGGTCAGTAGCCTCATCCCTCGAACGTCAATGCGCCGACGATCGCGATGAGGAGCTTTTGATGGAACGTCCCGACTGGGCCCCGCAGGGCATCGACCTGTCCCGCCCCAGCGTGTCGCGTATCTACGACTTCTATCTGGGAGGCTCGCACAACTTCGAGGTCGATCGTGAGGCGGCCCGGCAGGCGATCGAGGCCTTCCCCGGCCTGCCGAAGGTGATGCAGGCGAACCGTGCCTTCATGCGCCGCGCCGTGCGGTACGCCGTCGGCGACGGGGTCACCCAGTTCCTGGACATCGGCTCGGGCATACCCACCTTCGGCAACGTACACGAGGTCGCGCTGGAGGCGGACCCCTCCTCGCGGATCGTCTACGTCGACCACGACCCGGTGGCCGTCGCGCACAGCCGTGCCGTCCTGGAGGGTCAGGACCGGGCCGTGGTGATGGCCGGCGACTTCCGTTCCCCGCAGGAGATCCTGGAGAGCGCGGAGGTGACCGGGCACCTCGACCTCGACCGCCCGGTGGCGCTGCTGCTCGTGGCCCTGCTGCATTTCATCCAGGACGACGAGGACCCGTGGAAGACGATCGCCGCCTTCCGCGACGCCCTGCCGGCCGGCAGCCTGCTGGTGCTCTCCCACGCCTCCTGGGAGGGCGGTCCGCGCACCAGCGAGCACGGGCGGCAGATCCAGGACGTCTACCGCACGGCCAGCTCGCAGCTGGTGATGCGCCGCCGGCCCGACGTCGAGCGCTTCTTCACCGGTTTTGACGTCGTGGAACCGGGGATCGTCTCCATGCCCGACTGGCGGCCGGACGGGCCCACCGACCAGGAGGACCCGGTGGTCTACAGCGGCTTCGCAGGGGTGGGACGCAAGGCGTGAACACACCGGTGCAGGGTTTCGCCGGGCCGGGCACCGCCGGCCCGGCGGAGTCCGGGCGGCAGGCGGACGGGATACGGCGCTTCGCGACCATCTGGAGCAGAGCCGTCTACCCGACCACGGCCACGTCCATGACCAGAGCGGAGTTCGAGCGACATCTGATCCCGCTGACCGAACGGCTGTGCACGGCGCTGCACGCCCGCCCCTTCGACCCCGCCGACGCACGGGAGGTCGGCAGCGCCTTGGTCGCGGCGCACTGCACCTCCCCCGAGGCGCTGCCGCAGGTCCTCGGCGTGGTGGACGCCTACCTGCTGCTCTACTGCTCGGACCCGCAGCGGCTGCCCACCGAGGAGGGGCGCGCCCGGTGCGCGCGCCTCCAGCACGCGATCGCCGCCGGCTTCGCCCGGGCCCTCCAGGAGCGGACCCGGGTCGAGCAGGAGTCGATCTCCCGGGCGGCGCTGGCCGCCCAGGCGGAGATCGAGAAGGCGCTGTACGAGAGCCAGACCCGGTTCCGCACGGTCTTCGAGGAGGCCACCCTCGGCATCGGCATCGCCGCCATGGACGGCACCGTGCTCGACGTCAACGCCGCGCTGACCAGGATGTTCGGCGGGAACGCGGCCGTGGTGCTGGACCGTCGGGTGACGTCCTGGGTGCATCCGGACGACGCGCCGGGCGTCTGGCGCAAGTACGACGAACTGGTGCGCGGCGAGCGGGAGCACTTCCACACCGAGAAGGCCTACCACCGGCCTGACGGAACGGTTCTGTGGACCAATCTCACCGTCTCGCTGCTTCGCGACCCCGACGGCACACCGCGCTACATGCTCGCGCTGATGGAGGACATCACCGAGCGGCGGCTGCTGCATCTGCGGCTGCGGTACGAGGCGACCCACGACGCGCTCACCGACCTGCCGAACCGCACGCTGTTCTTCGAGCGGCTGGAGCAGACGCTCTCCCGCACCGAGGCGGGCGCCCGCTTCGGGCTCTGCTACCTGGATCTGGACGGCTTCAAGACGGTCAACGACAGCCTCGGCCACTCGGTGGGCGACCAGCTCCTGGTCGCCGTCGCCGAGCGGCTCCAGGGCTGCCTCGCCGGGCCCGGGCAGCTGGTCGCCAGGATCGGCGGTGACGAGTTCGTCGCCCTGGTCAGCGACCCGCGCGACCGCACCGAGGTCACCGACCTGGCCGGCCGCGCGCTGGAGGCGCTGTCGACGCCGGTGCGGGTGGACGGCAAGGAGCTGTCCGTGCGGACGAGCATCGGCATCGTCGAGGGCCCGGTGGCGGGGCTGACGGCGGCCGAGGTGCTGCGCAGCGCCGACATCACCATGTACCGGGCCAAAGCCCAGGGCGGCAACCGCTACGAGCTGGCCGACCCGGACCTCGACGCCCGGGCGATCAGCCGGCACAGCCTCACCAACCGGCTGCCGGCCGCGCTGGAGGGGGCGGAGTTCTTCATCGAGTACCAGCCCCTGGTGCGGATGGCGGACGGCTGCGTGGAGGGCGCGGAGGCGCTGGTGCGCTGGGACCACCCCCGGCACGGCGTGCTCGGCCCGGACCGGTTCATCCCGCTGGCCGAGCACACGGGGCTGATCGTCCCGCTGGGCAGATGGGTGCTGGAGCAGGCGGTCCGGCAGGCGTGCGAGTGGCAGGTGCGGGGCATCGGCGGCCCCCGCCAGCTGCGCGTCAACGTCAACCTCTCGCCGCGTCAGCTGCACCACCCGCACCTGGTCGCCGACACCGTCGCGGTGCTCCAGAACGCGGGGCTGCCTCCGGAGTCGCTGTGCCTGGAGGTCACCGAGTCGGCGCTGATCAGGGCGGACGACGACGAGCTGAAGCCGTTGCGGCAGCTGGCCGAACTGGGGGTCGGCATAGCGCTGGACGACTTCGGCACGGGCTACTCCAACCTGGCCTCGCTGCGGCGGCTGCCGGCGTCCACGCTCAAGCTCGACAGGTCGTTCACCCAGGGGCTCCAGCAGCACCCGGCCGACCCGGTGGACCTGCGGGTGGTGGAGGGCATCGTCTCGCTCGCCCACGCGCTGGAGCTGTCGGTCACCGTGGAGGGCGTGGAGACCGCCTCCCAGGCCGACCAGCTCCGCACGCTCGGCTGCGACTCGGCGCAGGGCTGGTACTACGCGCGGCCGGGCCCGCCCGAGCGGTTCTCCGAGCAGATGGCGGTGGCCGCGGGGCAGTGACACGCACACGTCTCACGAGGAGAGCGGCACGTCCTCGATGAGGTGGCGAGGACCGGGACCCCGTTCGGCCACCTGGTCGCCGGGGTTGTACAGACGACACTTCTGGAGGCTCAGACAACCGCATCCCACGCAGCCGCCCAGCCGCTCCTTGAGTCGCTGGAGTTCGGCGATGCGCTCCTCCACCCGCGCCTCCCAGCGTCGCGCCACCCGGCTCCACTCGCGCGCGTTCGGCGCCCGGTCCGCGGGTAGCCGCGCCATGGCCTCTCGCGCCTCGTCGAGCGACAGGCCGACCTGCTGTGCCGCGCGGACGAAGGCGACCCTGCGCAGTGTGGCGCGGGCGTAGCGCCGCTGGCCGCCCGCGGTGCGCGTCGAGCTGATCAGCCCCAGCTCCTCGTAGTAGCGCAGCGCCGAGGCAGCCATGCCGCTCCGTGCGGAAAGCTCGCCGATGGTCAGCCGGTCCGGGATCTCCTTCATGATCGCCAGCATAGCCTTGACCTCAAGCACACTTGAAGTAGCAGGCTGGCTTCATGACCAACACCACAGCCGGGCCGCCCGGCATCCGAGACGCCGAACTCCCCGACGATGCTCTGGGGTTCGAGGACCTGCCGCGGCTGATGAGCCTGATGACCGGCGCCGACAAGCACGGCCCGGCCGCCACCTCGACCACCGACGCCGTCTGGGTGCTCTACGACCGGGTGCTCCGCGTCTCCCCCGACTCCGCCGACTCCCCCGACCGGGACCGCTTCCTGCTCTCCAAGGGGCACGGCCCGATGGCCTACTACGCCACGCTGGCCGCCAAGGGCTTCCTGCCGGTCGAGCTGCTGCCCGGCTTCGGCTCGTGGGACTCCCCGCTCGGCCACCATCCGGACCGCACGCTGCTGCCCGGGGTGGAGATCAGCAGCGGCTCGCTCGGTCACGGCCTGCCGCTCGCCGTCGGCAGCGCGCTCGGGCTGCGCGCCCAGGGCCGTGAGCGCCCCTCGGTGTGGGTGCTGGTGGGCGACGCGGAACTGGACGAGGGCAGCAACCACGAGGCGATCGACTTCGCCGGCGCGGTCGGGCTGGCCGCACTGCACGCCGTGGTGATCGACAACCGCTCGGCCACCCACGGCCGCCCGGGCGGCCTCGCGGACCGGTTCCACGTCGCCGGCTGGTCGGTCGCGGAGGTCGACGGCCGGGACCACGACGCCCTCTACGACGCCTGCACCCGCCCGCATCCGGGCCGGCCGCACGCGGTGGTCGCCCGCGTCGAACCCAAGTCCTCCTGACCCGCCCCCGCACACCTCCTGGAGCAGCCCCCGTGGACACCATGCGTGAACGCTTCACCGCCGTCACCTCCCACCTCCTCGACGAGGACCCGCGACTGGCCGTCGTCCTCGCCGAGATCAGCGCGGACGGCTTCCGCGCCGCCGCCATCCGGCATCCCGACCGGGTGGTCAACGTCGGCATCCGGGAGCAGCTGCTCGTCGGGGTGGGCGGCGGACTGGCACTGACCGGGCTGCGGCCGGTTCTGCACACCTTCGCCAGCTTCCTGGTGGAACGCCCCTTCGAGCAGGTCAAGCTGGACCTCGGCCACCAGGGCGCCGCCGGGGTGCTGGTCAGCGCCAACGCGTCCTACGACTGGCCGGCCGGCGGCTACACCCACATGTCGCCGGGCGACGTGGCACTGCTCGACACCCTGGAGGGCTGGACCGTGCACGTGCCGGGCCACCCCGACGAGGCCGAGACGCTGCTGCGGCACGCCTACAGCACGGACGAGCGTGTGTACGTCCGCCTGTCCCTCCAGGCCAACCGCACGCCCCGCCCGGTCTCCCCGAACGGCTTCCTGACGCTGCGACGCGGTTCCGCGCGGGCACCGGTCGTGGTCGCCGTCGGCCCGCTGCTGGACGCGACGCTCGCCGCACTGGAGGGCGTGGACGCCACCGTGCTGTACGCGACGACCGTGCGGCCCTTCGACCACCGGGCGCTGCGCGCGGCGGTGGCCGGGCGGGCCACCGCGGACGTGGTGCTGGTGGAGCCGTACCTGCGCGGGACGTCGAGCGCCGCCGTGGCCGAGGCGCTGCACGACGTGCCGCACCGGCTGCTCCACCTCGGCACCTCGCGGGAGGAGCTGCGCCGCTACGGCGAGGCCGCCGACCATGTGCGGGCGCACGGCCTGGACGCCGCCGGTCTGCGCGCGAGCGTCACCGCGTTCGCCGGCGGGGCCACGGCAGCCGGCTGACGCGGCCGGGCACCGGCGGCACGGCCTGGGGC
>NZ_WMLF01000720.1 GCF_014156695.1 Streptomyces durbertensis
CTGATCACCCACGACCTGGGTGTGGTCGCCGACGTGGCCGACAAGATCGCCGTGATGTACGCGGGCCGCATCGTGGAGACCGCGCCGGTGCACGAGCTGTACAAGCGCCCGGCCCACCCCTACACCAAGGGGCTGCTGGACTCCATCCCGAGGCTGGACCACAAGGGCTCGGAGCTGTACGCGATCAAGGGCCTGCCGCCGAACATGGCGCGAGTGCCCGCCGGCTGCGCGTTCAACCCGCGCTGCGACCGCGCCCAGGACATCTGCCGCACCGAGGTCCCGGCTCTGCACCCGGTGACCGAGCAGGACGGCACCACCCTGGTCGGCCGGGGCAGCGCCTGCCACTTCTGGAAGGAGACGATCCATGGCTGACCTGGACAAGCAGGGCGCCACGCCCGAGCAGGGCGGCGGGGCCGTCTCGGAGTCGTCCACCACGGCCGAGGTCGAGGCGGCGTTCGCCAAGACGGTCGACCGGGGGGAGCCGATCCTCCAGGTGCGCAACCTGGTCAAGCACTTCCCGTTGACGCAGGGCATCCTCTTCAAGAAGCAGATCGGCGCGGTCCGCGCGGTCGACGACATCTCCTTCGACCTGTACCAGGGCGAGACCCTGGGTGTCGTGGGCGAGTCCGGCTGCGGCAAGTCGACCGTCGCCAAGCTGCTGATGAACCTGGAGACCCCGACCTCCGGTCAGATCCTCTACAAGGGTGAGGACATCGCCCGGTTGTCGGGGCGGGCGCTGAAGGCGGTGCGGCGGAACATCCAGATGGTGTTCCAGGACCCGTACACCTCCCTCAACCCGCGGATGACGGTCGGCGACATCATCGGTGAGCCGTTCGAGATCCATCCGGAGGTGGCGCCCAAGGGCGACCGCCGGCGGAAGGTCCAGGAACTGCTCGACGTGGTGGGCCTGAACCCGGAGTACATCAACCGGTACCCGCACCAGTTCTCCGGCGGCCAGCGGCAGCGCATCGGCATCGCCCGGGGCCTCGCCCTCAACCCGGAGATCATCATCTGCGACGAGCCGGTCTCGGCGCTGGACGTGTCGGTCCAGGCGCAGGTCATCAACCTGATGGAAGGACTCCAGGACGAGTTCAACCTGTCCTACGTCTTCATCGCGCACGACCTGTCCATCGTCCGGCACATCTCGGACCGGGTCGGCGTGATGTACCTGGGGAAGATGGCGGAGATCGGCACCGACGCCGAGATCTACGACCACCCGACCCACCCGTACACGCAGGCGCTGCTCTCGGCCGTGCCGCAGCCCGACCCGTCGACCCGGGAACAGCGGGAGCGCATCATCCTCACCGGTGACGTGCCCTCGCCGGCGAACCCGCCGTCCGGCTGCCGCTTCCGCACCCGCTGCTGGAAGGCGCGGGAGCGCTGCGCGCTGGAGGTGCCCCCGCTGGCCGTCCCGGCGGAGTTCCGCTACGTGGAAGGGCCCGCGCACCACGACTCGGCGTGCTTCTTCGCCGAGGACAAGCCGGAGATCACCCACCCGCGGCAACCGCCGGACCCCGAAGGGCCACCACCGGAGGGACCCCGGGGCTGAGGCC
>NZ_WMLF01000721.1 GCF_014156695.1 Streptomyces durbertensis
GCGCCTCCCAGGCCCGCACGATGCTCGCCGGCCTCACCGTCGCCGCCGACGACCCCATGACCGGCTACGACCGCAAGCTGTTCCCCCACTGGATCAACCAGGGCAACAACTGCAACACCCGCGAGGTCGTCCTCAAGCGCGACGGCACCAACGTCGTCACCGACGACCAGTGCCGCGCGGTCAGCGGCAGGTGGTTCTCCGAGTTCGACGGCGTCACCCTCACCAGCGCCTCCGACGTCGACATCGACCACCTGGTGCCGCTTGCCGAGGCGTGGCGGTCCGGGGCCAAGGACTGGTCCGCCGCCAAGCGGCAGTCCTTCGCCAACAACCTCAGCGCCGCCCAGCTCATCGCCGTCTCCGCCAGCTCCAACCGCGCCAAGGGCGACAAGGACCCGGCCAACTGGCTCCCCCGCGCCGCCTACCGATGCGTCTACGCCCGCTCGTGGGTGTGGGTCAAGCACAACTACGCGATGAAGCTCGACAGCGCGGAGAAGTCCGCCCTGACCTCCATACTCAACGGCTGCTGACGCCGCCCCGGGCGGGCGGCGGGGTGCCACGAGGCGCCCCGCCGCCCGTTCCCCGTGTGGACTCGGCGGGCCGGCAGGCTCAGCGGGCCGGCAGGAACGGGACGGTCACGCAGGCCAGCCGCGCACCGGCCTGGCCGGCGTGCCCCTCGCCCGTGTGCGTCTCGTGCTCGTGGATCACCACGGAGCGCGCCTCACCCGACCGGAACGTCCACCCCTGCCGCGCACTCGACCGGGCCACCCCGCTGCGGTCCGCCTTGAAGTCCAGCCACACCTCGTTGTCCGGGTTGGCGTACCGGGGATCAACCGACGGCTGCACGGGGTCGACCTCGTCCTGGTAGTGCGGCCCCGACGCCTCCGGCGCCCTCCCGCACGGCTTGGTGTGCACGTGCGCGCCGAAGATCCGCCCCGGCTCCACACCGTCCACCCACAGCCGCACCGACATCCGCCCCCCTTCGTGCAGGCGCTGCGCGACCGTCACCCCGGCCCCCTCGGGCACCCGCTCGTCGTAGGTGATCGCCGCAGGCACCGGCCCGCCCCGCTTGCCATACGGCCGGAAGTGCCCGCCGGTCGCCAGCCAGTGCTCACCGTCGTCCGCCGTGGTCGCACCGCTCGCCGACGCCCTCACCGCGGCCCCGCCGACCGGCCGGTCCGCGTCCTCACCGGCGGACACCGGGGCCGCGGTCGCCAGCACCGCAGCCACAGCCGCACACGCCGCCGTCGCCCGCCAGGTCACACCAGTCATGCATTCCTCCTTCGTCTCCACGGGGTTAACGGTGTAACTTTCGCGGGTACCCGCCGACGACCACGGCCGCCGCATCCCCGAACAATCCTTGTGGGGGAACGAGGCGTACTCTTACGGCGGCAAGGCGCTCCGTGACCCGGGGCCGATCCGGGGAGTGAAGGTGCTGGAAACACTGGGGACGTTGATCTACGCGCCGTGGATCTATGTCCTCATCGCGGTGTCCGTACTCCTGGACGTCTTCCTCCCCCTCCTCCCCAGCGGCTTCCTCGTGATCAC
>NZ_WMLF01000722.1 GCF_014156695.1 Streptomyces durbertensis
GGGTTGTCCACAGGCTCCGCGCGGGTGCGGCGGACGCCGTACGGTGAAGTCATGACGAGTATGGGGAGCACAGGCGGCGACGAGGGCCGGAGCGAGGGCGGCGGCGTGAACCCCCCGAACTCCGGGGCCCCCGGCGGGAACGGGCGTACGCGGGACGCCGATGCCGCCGCGCGGACGGTCGACTGGGAGCTGGCGACGGCGACCGCGATCCGGATGGTCCGTCCGGGGCCGCAGGTCACCCGGGCGGAGGCCCGGGCCGTGGTGGCGGAGCTGCGCGGCCACGCGCGGTCCTCGGAGGAGCACGTGCGCGGCTTCACGGGCCTGGTGCCGACGGGCGCGGCGGCGGACACGCCAGTGCTGGTGGTCGACCGGGCCAGCTGGATCCGGGCGAACGTGGCCGGTTTCCGGGAGCTGCTCACGCCGCTGCTGACGAGGATGCGGGAGCGCCGGGCGAGAATGCCCGGGGGCGTGCTGCTCGGCGCGGTCGGCGGGAAGATCACCGGCGTCGAGGTGGGGATGCTGCTGTCGTTCATGGCCTCCCGGGTGCTCGGCCAGTACGAGACGTTCGCCCCGCCGCGGCCCGGCCTGCCCGGCGGCCCCGGCGGCGGCCGGCTGCTGCTGGTCGCGCCGAACATCGTGCACGTCGAGCGGGAGCTGGACGTGGACCCGCACGACTTCCGGCTGTGGGTGAGCCTGCACGAGGAGACGCACCGCACGCAGTTCACCGCCGTGCCGTGGCTGCGGGACCACCTGGAAGGCGAGATCCAGGCGTTCCTCGGCGAGACGGAGCTGGATCCGTCACTGCTCATGGAGCGGCTGCGGGAGATCGCGCAGAACGTCACCGGCGCCCGCCCGGAGGGTGAACGTGGCGAAAGCGATGCTGACGGCGCCGACCGGGGCGGCCGGGGCATCGCCGATCTGGTGCAGTCGCCGGCGCAGCGGGACATCCTCGACCGGCTGACGGCGGTGATGTCCCTGCTGGAGGGGCACGCGGACTACGTGATGGACGGTGTCGGGCCCGAGGTCGTGCCGTCGGTCACCGAGATCCGGGAGAAGTTCCAGAAGCGGCGCCAGGCCGGTGCGGGGCGGCTCGACCAGGTGCTGCGCAAGGTGCTCGGGCTGGACGCGAAGCTGCGTCAGTACAAGGATGGCGAGCGCTTCGTCCGGACGGTGGTGGACGAGGTCGGCATGACGGGGTTCAACCGGGTGTGGACGTCCCCGAACACACTGCCGACACGGGCGGAGATCGCCAAACCGGCGGACTGGGTCGCAAGGGTGCACCGGAGTCCCGAACCGTGAGCCCGAAATGACCTGTGAATCACCCTTCCGAGGGACCGTCGGGCCGTCGGCGCGCGTGCGATGCTCTGAGCAGTCCTCCATCTCTGTCACCATCGACGCACTCAGCGTGACAATCGCTTGTGCCGGCCTCGCCGTACCACGGGCCGGCCGCCCCGCCTTCCCGAGGAAGTGAAACGGACATGGGTCCACATCCCACGGTCGCCGCGATACGCCTGGCGGTTCGCCGCGTTCTCCACGACGT
>NZ_WMLF01000723.1 GCF_014156695.1 Streptomyces durbertensis
AGAGACAGGGCCGGGTGGGCGCGACCTTCTTCGCCCGCCGCACCTTGTCGCCCAGCTTCTCCAGCGTCTCCGGCCCCGTGGCCCGCCGCAGGGCGGGGAAGAGGTTCTGCTCCTCGTCGGCGACGTGCTCGCGGACCTCCCGCGTCAACGTGCCGACCAGTTCGTCGAACGACGGGTCGTCCGCGTCCAGGCCCTCCAGGCCCTTCAGTAGCCGTTCGACCCGCCCGTGGTCCTCGATCTCCCTGTCGGCCAGTTCGTCGCCACCCGGGACGTGCTCGCGCACGGCCGGGTACAAATGGGCCTCCTCAGCGACCGAGTGCCGCACGAGCTCCACCGTCACGGCCTCGACGAACTCCTTGCGCCGCGCGTCACCGGCGGGCAGCGCCTCGATCCTGCCGAAGAGTTCCTCGACCTCGCGGTGATCGGTCATCAGCTCGTCGACGACTGTGCCGCCGTGTCCCATGATGGAATCCTTCCAGTCGTTTTCCGCCTTTTGGGCCGATTCCCGGTAGCGCGTACCCGGTGTGCGACGGATCTACCTCCCTACCGGGTGAGGATCGGCCGGCACAGCGGGTACCCAACCGCCGACCGTTCCGGGATCGCCGACCCGACCCGAGAGGGCAGAGATGGGATCGTTCAGCCGCTTCCGGCCGGCGGCGCTGTCGCACGCGGTGCGGCGCGACGGCCGCCTGGTCGTCGACTCCGCCGTACGGGCGGTGAGGGAGCACGGCCGGGAGAGGGACCTCGCCGCACAGTCGCTCAAGTCGGCGCTGGCGGCGCTCGCCGCATGGGCGTTGGCCAGCACCCTCCTCACCGACAGCCTCAGCCTGATGGCGCCCTGGGTCGCGGTGGTGCTGGTGCAGGCGACGGTCTACCAGTCCATGTCCCAGGGGGTGCGCCAGGCGTTGGCCATCGTGCTCGGCACCGCGCTGGCCACCGGCACGGCGCTCGCCCTGGACAACCAGATCCTGGCCATGGCGCTTGTGCTGCCCGTGACCCTGCTCATCGGCAACCTGCCGAGCCTGGGAAGCCAGGGCATCAACGTCGCCACGTCGGCCATCTTCGCGTTGGTCGGCGGGCCGCTGACCCTCCTGGTCAGCGCCGAGCGGGTGGCCGCCGCGCTGATCGGAGCGGTGGTGGGCATCGCCGTCAACGCCCTCGTACGGCCGCCCCGGTACCTCCGCGACGCGCTGGAGGCGATCCGCGCGACCACCGCGGAGGCCGCCGGCCTGCTGCGCGACATGGCCGACGGACTCACCGCCGACTCCGAGGACACGGACGGGCGGCGCACGGAGGAGTGGGTGGAACGCGCCGAGCGGCTGCCCCGCCTGGCGGAGGAGGTCAGGTCGGCGCTGGCGTGGGACGAGGAGAGCCTGCGGATGAACATCCGCCACCGCCGCAGCGGTACTGCCCTGCCACCGGACTACACCTCGCACGACGTGGTCAACGCGCTGTGGCACGTGGCCGACCACACCGAGGAGATCGCCCGCACGCTCGCCGAGGCCGGTCGGGGGGAGGCTGCCCGGGTGGGGGAG
>NZ_WMLF01000724.1 GCF_014156695.1 Streptomyces durbertensis
GTCTCTATCAGGTCGGAGGTGAAGACACCGCCGGCCTGGAGGTACTCGTTGTCCTCTTCGAGGGCGTCGAGGACGGCCGGGAGGGAGGTCGGGACCTGGGGGACGCCCGCGTGCTCCTCGGGGGCCAGCTCGTAGAGGTCCTTGTCGATCGGCTCGGCCGGCTCGATCTTGTTCTTGACGCCGTCCAGGCCCGCCATGAGGAGCGCGGCGAAGGCCAGGTACGGGTTGGAGGAGGGGTCCGGGGCGCGGAACTCGACGCGCTTGGCCTTCGGGTTGGCACCCGTGATCGGGATGCGCATCGCGGCGGAGCGGTTGCGCTGGCTGTAGACCAGGTTGACCGGGGCCTCGAAGCCGGGGACCAGGCGGTGGTAGGAGTTCACCGACGGGTTGGTGAAGGCCAGCAGCGACGGGGCGTGCTTGAGGATGCCGCCGATGTAGTAGCGGGCGGTGTCGGAGAGGCCCGCGTAGCCCTGCTCGTCGTAGAAGAGGGGCTCGCCACCGGCCCACAGGGACTGGTGGACGTGCATGCCGGAGCCGTTGTCGCCGAAGATCGGCTTGGGCATGAAGGTGGCGGTCTTGCCGTTGCGCCAGGCGACGTTCTTCACGATGTACTTGAAGAGCATCAGGTCGTCGGCGGCGGCCAGAAGGGTGTTGAACTTGTAGTTGATCTCAGCCTGGCCGGCGGTGCCGACCTCGTGGTGCTGGCGCTCGACCTGGAGGCCGGCGGCGCTCAGCTCCAGGCTGATCTCGGCGCGCAGGTCGGCGAAGTGGTCGACCGGCGGGGCCGGGAAGTAGCCGCCCTTGTAGCGGACCTTGTAGCCGCGGTTGCCGCCGTCCTCGATGGCGCCGGTGTTCCAGGCGCCGGCCTCGGAGTCGATGTGGTAGTAGCCCGCGTTGGCCTTGGTCTCGAAGCGGACGTCGTCGAAGACGTAGAACTCCGCCTCGGGGCCGAAGAAGGCGGTGTCGGCGATGCCGGAGGAGGTGAGGTAGGCCTCGGCCTTCTTGGCCACGTTCCGCGGGTCGCGGCTGTACTGCTCGCCGGTGATCGGGTCGTGGATGAAGAAGTTGATGTTGACGGTCTTGTCCCGGCGGAACGGGTCGAGGCGGGCCGTCGACAGGTCCGGTACGAGCGCCATGTCGGACTCGTGGATGGCCTGGAAGCCGCGGATCGAGGAGCCGTCGAACATCAGGTGCTCGGCCGGGTCGAAGGTCTCGGCCGGAACCGTGAAGTGCTGCATGACACCCGGCAGGTCGCAGAAGCGGACGTCGACGAACTTCACGTCGTTGTCCGCCAGGTACTTCTTGGTCTCGTCGGCGTTCTGGAACATCCAAGTCCTCCTAGGCCCGCCGCGAGGGGACGGGGTTTGCAGCTCTTGTCGCAGTACCAGTGCGGTGGCCTGCTGGCACGACCCTAGGCACCGGGCATTTCTCGGGCATGACCCACTTGTTTCGCCGATGTTAACCAGCAGGGGCGGCGGCGGGCGGTCATCGCGCCGGTGGGTCGCGGCTGCGTACGTTCGGCGGGCCTTCGG
>NZ_WMLF01000725.1 GCF_014156695.1 Streptomyces durbertensis
CGAGTACGTCGAACCGCTCGCCCGGTGGCAGCCCGGCCAGCAGGTCGCCGCGCCGGACGGTCACCGGGAGGCCGGCGAGCCGGGCGTTCAGCCGGGCGCAGAGAACGGCCCGCCGGCTGATGTCCACGGCGGTCACCTCGGCGCCCAGCCGGGCCGCCCGCAGGGCGAGGACCCCGGTACCGGTGCACATGTCCAGTACCCGGTCTCCGGCCCCGACGGACGCGGCGTCCAGCGCCTCCGCGAGCAGCATCGTGTCCGACTGCGGCCGGTACACGCCGGGCAGCCGCACGGCGCGGACCGGGGCCGACGGCCCGGTCCGCGCCGCTGCGCCGGTCGCACATCCTTCCGGCGGTTCGGCGCGCTGCCTCATCGTCACGCGCTCAGTCCTCCTCGTACCGGGACAGGGCCAGGCCGAGGCCGAAGAGGGTCGGGGCCCATTCGCCGACGAAGATCCCCCAGCGGTCGGCGCGGTCGGTACCCGCGGACTCGCCCTTGAACGAGACGGCCCAGGAGAGGACGGCCAGCCCGATGGACGCGACGGCGGCGTTGTAGGCGTGGTCGCTCCGGACACCGGCTTCGTGCAGCTTCTTGATCACGACAGTGCCTCCTTGGTGTTGGCGGAAGGGGCCGTAGGCCTCCGAAAAGGGGGGGCCGCCGGCTCCGGCGCACGAGTGATCTCTTTGCGCCGGAACAAACCACCCGGGGCGGAACGGATCCGGGACCGAGGTCCTCAGGGCCCCGCTGACCGGTGCGCGCGCAGGGTCCGCGTCACCTCCTCGTCGCCGGTCTGCTCGAACCGCTCGTACCACTCGCCGACCGAGCGGAAGCCGGACGGCTGGTGGAGGCAGACCAGGTCGTCGGACTCCGCCCGCATCTCCGCGGCGGCCTCGGGCGAGCAGACCGGAACGGCGAGCACAAGACGGTCGGGGCGCCGCCGTCGCAGATGCCGCAGCGCGGCACGCGCGGTGACGCCGGTGGCGAGCCCGTCGTCGACGAGGACCACGGTCCGGCCCTCGACCTCGGGCGCCGGCCGGTCGCCCCGGTAGAGCACCTCCCGGCGGTGCAGTTCGGCCCGCTCGCGGGCGACGTCCGGGCCGAGCCGGTCCTCGCCGAGGTCGAGCATCCGCAGCGCGCGGCGGTCGAACAGCGGCGGGTCCTCGCCCACGATCGCACCGATCCCGGTCTCCGGGTGGCCGGGCAGGCCGATCTTCCGCGCCACGAGGACGTCGAGCGGCACCCCGAGCGCCCGGGCGACCTCGTCGGCCACCGGCACGCCCCCGCGCGGCAGCGCGAGGACGAGCGCGTGGGCCAGGCCGCCGTCGGCGGCCCACTCCGACAGCCGGGTGCCGAGTTCCCGTCCGGCGTGACGGCGATCGCGGAATCTCATGACTTCCCCCGCCTCCTCAACGGCCCGGACTCAACGGCCCGGATTCAAGGGGCCGGATTCAAGGGGCCGGCGCCGCTTCCGGCGCGCGCGGACGCACGGCATGGCCGGCTCCGGGTGCCCACAGCCGGGCGGGCGCAAACGGGCG
>NZ_WMLF01000726.1 GCF_014156695.1 Streptomyces durbertensis
GGGCGGGGGCGGTGACGCTGGCGCCGCTCGCCTTCGCCGCACCGCCCGGCCAGGACGCGGAGACCCGTGGCATCCGCGGCGAACTACCGCCGGGCGCACCGGACTTCGTCTACCTACCGGTACGGGTGCCGCGCGGCGTGCGGGAGCTGACCGTCGCCTACCGCTACGACCGCCCCGAGGTGCCGGCGGGCACCCCGGGCAACGCGCTGGACATCGGGATCCTCGACGAGCGAGGCACCGGCTCCGCCGCGTTCCGCGGCTGGTCGGGCGGCTTCCGCGACACGTTCACCCTCAGCGCCGCACGCGCGACGCCGGGCTATCTGCCGGGCCCGGTCGGCGCCGGCACCTGGCACGTCGTGCTCGGGCCCTACACGGTGGCGCCGCAGGGCCTGCGCTACGAGGTCACCGTCACCCTGCGGTACGGCCGGCCGGGCCGGACCCCCGAGCCGGTGTACCCGCCGGAGCGGGCCCGTGGCCGGGGGCGGGCCTGGTACCGGGGCGACTGCCATCTGCACACCGTGCACTCCGACGGCCAGCGCACCCCGGCGGAGGTCGCCGCGGCGGCCCGGGCCGCCGGACTGGACTTCATCGTCTCGACCGAGCACAACACCACCTCCGCGCACGCCGCTTGGCAGGGCCTGTGGGGCGAGGACCTGCTGATCCTCTGCGGCGAGGAGGTCACCACCCGCAACGGCCACTACCTGGCGCTCGGCACCGACCCCGGCACGTTCGTCGACTGGCGCTACCGGGCCAGGGACGAGGCGTTCCGCCGGCACGCCGCACGGGTGCGCCGGGCCGGCGGCCTGGTGGTGCCCGCCCATCCCAACTGCCCCTTTGTCGGCTGCCAGTGGAAGTTCGGCTACGGGGACGCCGACGCCGTGGAGGTGTGGAACGGTCCGTGGACGGCCGACGACGAACTCGCCCTCGCCGCGTGGGACAACCTGCTGGCCGACAGCGCCGGCCGGGCGGGCCGCGCCGGCCCCGGGCACTGGGTCCCGGCACTCGGCTGCAGCGACGCCCATCGGGAACCGCAGGTCGTCGGGCACCCGCAGACCGTCGTCCGGGCCGACGACCTGACCCGGCGGGACGTGCTCGCGGCGGTCCGGGCCGGGCGGAGCTATCTCGCCGAGTCGGCGGCGGTCTCGCTGCGGTTCTCCGCCGTCGACGAGCGCGGCGGCCACGCGGGGATCGGCGAGGTGCTGCGGACGAGGCCCGATGCCCGGGTGACGGTGAGGCTGGAGGTGTCGGGAGCCCCGGCCGGCGCCGTGTGCCGGCTGCTCACCGACCAGGGCGAGCTGCGGTCGGGCCCCGCCGACCGGGCCCTGACCTGGCTGACGACCGCCTCCCAGTCGACGTACGTCAGGGCGGAGGTCCGCCGCCCCGGCACCGGCGGCCAGCCCGGAGCGATGGTCGCCATGACCAACCCCCTCTGGATGATGGCAAGTTGATGCGCCCGGCGACGCTGTCGGACCGGCGGGTGTCGGCCATCCGCCGACAACCGCCGGTCGAACCCGTACCGCGC
>NZ_WMLF01000727.1 GCF_014156695.1 Streptomyces durbertensis
GATACCGGGAGATGCGACTCGTGGGGGAGGCGGCCGGGCGGCGGAGTTCGTACTGTTCAGCGCATGGATGAGATGAGGGGCGGGCCGCGACCGATCCGTTCGGGGGAGGGTGCCGGATGGCCGGAGCACGCCGACCACCGTACGGAGCTGATGATGCTCACCCAGGCGTGGAAGGCTTTCCGGGCCGATCTGGTGGAGCCGGTGCGGGAGTTGCGGCCGATCGGTCGCTACGGGGCGGGCAGCTGGCTGGAGCGGCTGCCGAGGCCGGTGGGACGTGCGGTGCGGCGGCTGCCGCAGGCGGCCGTGGTAGTGGTGGCCGTGTGGGTGCTCGGTGCCGCCTTCGTGACGCGGTACGACGCCGGCGGCGGTCTCCCGGCGTTGTTGACCGCCGTGGTGGTGGCGGCTCCGGTGGTGGTGCTGCTGACCCGTCCGCTGATGGCTCTGTGGGTGTCGCTGGGCACGATGGCGGTCGTGCCGGCGATGGCGTCGACCGGCGACTACTACTACTGGCACGACGACGCGGCGGGGATGGTCGCGCATGGGGCCGTGCTGGCGGTGGTGGCATGGCGGTCCAGGCCGCGTACGGCGGTTTTCCTCGGGATGCTGACGGGGGCCGGGGCGTGCGTGGCCTCCGTCATGTACCCGTGGGGGGCGCCGAACCCGGCGGTGGTGACGGTGCTGCACGGCCTTCTGCTGCTGGTGGTGGCGGGGCTGCGCGGGTGGCGGGACTCGCGGCGGAAGGTTGTCGAGCAGGAGGCGGTGGTCGCGGAGGAGCGTTCGCGGCGCACGCTGCTGGAGGAACGAACGGTCATCGCACGGGAGTTGCACGACGTGGTGGCGCACCACATGTCGGTGGTGGCGATCCAGGCGGAGGCGGCCCCGTACCGGGTGGAGAACCCGCCGGAGGAGCTGGTGCGGGCGCTGGGCGTCATCCGGGAGAACGCGGTGACGGCGCTGACCGAGCTGCGCCGCGTCCTCGGCGTCGTGCGGACCGACGCGGAGTCCGGCGACGAACCGGAGGCGCCGCAGCCGACGTTGGCGGACATCGGCACGCTGCTGGCCAACGTGCGGGAGAGCGGCCGGGAGGCGCGGCTGGTGACAACGGGCGCGGTGCGCGCGCTGCCGCCGGGTGTGGAGCTGTCGGCGTACCGGATCGTGCAGGAGGCACTGAGCAACGTGCTGCGGCACGCGCCGGGCGCGCCGGCCTGCGTCGAACTCTCCTATGTGCTGGGCGGGTTGGGGCTGCGGGTGGTGAACGACCCGTCGACGGGTCCGGCCGGGCCGGAGGCCGTGGGCAGTGGGCAGGGGCTGGTCGGGATGCGGGAGCGGACGGCCCTGCTCGGCGGCGAGCTGGCCGCCGGTGAGACACCGGAGGGCGGCTGGGCGGTGGAGGCGTTCCTGCCGGTCGCTTCGCAGGCGCCCGACGACGGGCTGCCGGTGCCGGCGTCGGCGTCGGCGTCGCGGGAGGCGACCACCGTGGTGATGACCAAGGCGGCGAGGTGAGCGCCGCCGAGGAGACCG
>NZ_WMLF01000728.1 GCF_014156695.1 Streptomyces durbertensis
CACCGCAGCACGCGGGCCGACCACGTCAGCCGCCGCTGCTTCCGCACCGGACGCGTCAGGGCGTGCGGGCCTCCGTCACCTCCGAGGGCCGCTCGGCCTGCGCCCGGTTTCCCCGACGCGTGCAGCTCGCCATCACGAGGAGCCCGGCCAGCAGCAGCACACTGGCCGCCAGCGAGCCGTCGTAGCGGATCTGGTTGTCGACGGGGAACTCACGGAACACCAGGAGCGCGCCCAGCGCCGCCGCGCACACCAACTGGCCCCAGCCGTACCGACGCGGATGGTGGACCCGCCCCCGGTTCCCGGGCAGCACCCATCCCCGCGTGATCCCCGCGATGCCGGACGCGGCATACAGCGACGCGACCAGGAAGAGAAGTATGGAGAGGTAGGGGTTCACGGTCGTCCTTTGCTCCGCGCGTCGGACCCACGCCATGCGCCGGCGCAATCATGACACCCCTCACCACGGCCCCCATGGGCGGCGGCCGGCTCACAGGCAGCCGCAGTCCGTCGCGTAGAACAGCAGCAGGAGGGCCGCCACGGCGGTCGCACCGAAGCCTGCGACGGTCACGGCTGCGAGGCCCCGACGGCCGCCCTTCGGGGCAGGACGGAAGAACCGCCAGGCGCCGTGAGCGAGGAGGACTCCGAGCAGCCCTGCCCCCGCGAGGGTGAGGCGCGGGCTGAAAGACCAGCTCAGGTAGGCGACCAGAGCCAGGCAGGCGAGCAGACCGCAGGCGAGCAGCCTGAGGAGCAGTTCCGCGACGACTTCTCCCACCGCGTCGATCAGGAACTCACCGACCCGCTCTGCCGCCCTGCGAACCCGCACCGCGCTCCTCGCTTCCGGCTTCCACCGCCTCCGACAGGGATGACCCCCGCCGGGCGCAAAAGGTTGCCGAGGCGGTTACCCGCCACCGGTCGCCGTACTCGGACACACGAGGAGAAAAGGGCTCGGTACGCGCCCCGGGCGCCCTGAGATCAGGGCGTGATCTCCACGAACTACTGTCGTGTGCCATGGAAACCGGGGGCGGGGACAGAGACGCGTGCGCGCAGGCACGGCCGGAGACGGCCGCCGCGCTCGACGACTACCGGAGAACCGCACGACGTTGGGCCGCCGCGGCGGCTGCGCTCCTGGCGCTCGCCCCGCCGCTGGCCGCCCTCGACGTCGTCCCCGCGCCGATCGGCGCGCAGGCCGCCACCGTCGCCGTCCCGGCGCTTGTCCTTGCGATGCGGGCGAGGCTGCTGGCCGTGCGCATGAGGGCCGCGCTGACACGCGCGCCTTGGACGCCGTGCGAGGCCGTCGCCCTCCCCACCGTGTGGGGCCGCCTGCACGTCGCACTCTTCGACCCGGCGACCGACCACCTGTGGGTTGTCCCCCTGCACGCGACGAAGAGCCGCCAACACCTGGCCATCCCGGGCGCGTCCGGCGGCCTCTGGTGGTGCGGCGACCCCACCACCGGCGGCGTACTCAGCCACCCGGGCGGCGCCGGCCTGGTCTGGGCCGGCCCCGCCCGCACGAACCCCACCGC
>NZ_WMLF01000729.1 GCF_014156695.1 Streptomyces durbertensis
GATGCGGAGGAATCAACCGAGTCACTGACAAATCAGTCGCCCTCTGATCAGGGCGAACACCCCGACTCACCCCCCGCACACACCGCCGACCCCGGTACCGGCCACGCCGACTCGCCCGGACCGACTGTCGTGTCTGAGGCACCGTCGACGACGCCCGACTCGACCGACGACCCGGCCCCGCAGGTCGAGGCCGACTCTGAGCCGGGGGCGCCCTCCAGGGCGTTGGTCGTGGCGGCGGAGCAAGCCGACGCGCGGCGGGTGATCGGCCGCATCCCACCCTCGGCGCGCACCCCGAACCGCCCCAAGCGCAGCCGGGACGAACTACTCGCACAGGCCCGGACCGCGACGGCCGACTGGCCGGACGAGAAGCTGACCGCCAACGCCATCCGGCTTGAGGTCCGCACCTCAGCGGAGAACGCCCGCACCCTGCGGGACACCCTCCGCGCCGAACGTGAAAGCGCGTCCGTCGGATGAGCGGATCCGACGGCGCCTGCTTCGGTATCCCGACCTACCCCTGGCGGCTGGCCCCGGATGGCTACGCCACCCGTCGCCAACTCCGCGCGCAAGGGCTGCGGCCCGGCGGTCAGGACGTGGCCGCTCAGCTTGAGCGGCCGCGCCGTCGCCGGGGCCCGTTGGTCGCCTACCTCTACCGCGTCGACGCGGCGAAGCCGGTTCGGCCGATGACTCCGGCCAGGTGGGCGGCGCTGGCCAAGGCCAACGCCGCCCGCCGCGTCTGCCCGGTCTGTCGGCGTGATGCCGGATACGTCATTCCCCCGTCGCTGGGCGCTTGCGTGCCCTGCGCCTACCCCGACCCGCACGGGTCTGATGGGAGCACACGAGGTGAGTAGTTCGGAGATGCGGCGTCTGGATCGGGAGATCCGGAAGGCCACACAGAAACTGGAAGCGGTCCGCCGGGGCGAGTGGTGGCCGCTCAACGGTCGTGAGCGGCGGGCGATGACCCGTGCGCTGGCTGGCGGCTCCTACCGCGCCGCCCGCGGCCGCGACCTCGGCGGTGCCGAAGAGCAGGTCGACACCACCGCCTCCGCCGCCGAGACCCGGCTGACCGCCGAGCTGAACGCGCTGTACGGCGAGCGGCAGCGGCTGATCACCGAGCAGGCCCGCACCAAGGCCGCGAAGAAGAAGTCCGGGTGGTGGTGAGCATGGCCAACCCGTTGGAGACGCCGCCGGGTGAGTGCCCGCAGTGCTGGCAGCACGCCCACGACCCCCGCGCACACCGCCACTTGAAGCCGCGCGAGGACTGCCCGGAGTGCGTCGACCACATGGACAACGGCCACCCCTACCTCGTCCCGAAGAAGCCGTCGCGCTGGTGGTAACCCCCGGCGTGACCAGCACCGTCACGGCCGAATAGGTCGACGTCACATCGCTTGGAGGGGTGGCCGTTGCCCTGCCACGGTCCCGGCCACCCCCACAGCCTCCCTCTTCAACTTCCGCCCCCGCTGGGGCAGTCAGGAGACGTTTCCATCATGGGTGACAACGTCGTTCACCTGCACAAGAAC
>NZ_WMLF01000073.1 GCF_014156695.1 Streptomyces durbertensis
ACACCCCTCTCCCCCGCGCCGGTTGTCCCCGCGCCCGCCGCCCCGGAGCCGGGCTCCGCCGGCGGAGGGGCGCCGTGGCGCTCGTCGGTCTGGCCGTGCTCTCCGTGGTCGTGCGCCGCCGGATCGTGCTCGCCGGGGTTGTGTTGGCCATCCACGCGTACGTCGCCGAGGGATCCGGACACCGTGGCGTCACCTCTCCTTGTGCAGTACGGACAGAGCGGCGATCAGTTCGGCCTGCTGCTCGGGGCCCGCGTCGAGCTCCTCCAGCGGGGCCAGCCGCCGGTCACGCTCCCCCGAGAGCGCGCGGTCGACGCACTCGTCCAGCGCGACGAGTGCGCGTCGGACCAGTTCCTCGGCGGCCGGCGCGGTCAGTGCCGTGGCCAACCCGTCGGAAGCCGCCCGCCCCTGGTGCTGGCCGCCCAGCAGCGCGGTGGCCAGCAGCGCGGTCGCCTCCTCGGCGGTCGCCGGCGGCCGGCCGTGGGCGCCGAACGCCTCCTCGGCGAGTTCCTCCAGGCACCGCTGCCAGTGGCGGACGACCAGGCCCATGCGTTCGACGGTCGCCGCGGCGCCGAGACAGGGGTCCTCCGGCATACCGGCCGCGCCCGGCTCCGACCGCCAGGCGCGCGCGACCTGCTCCTCGGCGGCACCCACCGCCGCCGCGAGCAGGTCCGTCATCCCCTCCACGCACGCCGCCACCAGTTCCTCGCCCGCGCTGTCCGCGGGGAACCGCCGCCAGTGCGCCCACGCCTCACCGGTGAGCAACTGGCCGGAGTCCAGCCTCCTGCGGACCTTCCGGCCCGCCTCCGCGTACGCCTCCTCGACGTGCTGGGTGAGGCGGACGGCCGCCGAGTGCTGGGCGGCCGCGCAGGCGGCGAGTTCGGGCACGCGCCGGCGCAGGGAGGCCAGCGCGCCGTTTGCGGTGCGGCCGACGGCCCGGGTCCGCGCGAGGGGGTCGCCCACCTGGTGCGTGAGCCAGGCGCGAAGCCGTTCGACGGCGGTCGCGGGCAGCAGTCCCCGGCTGCCGCCCGCCGACTCGGGCAGCTCGGGCACCGTGAACCGCGGCACATGGCCGAGGCCTGCTCGCTCGAGCAGCGACGCGTACTGGCGGGAGACCTCCTCCACCAGCCGGTGCGGCACCCGGTCGAGCACGGTGGCCAGGGTGACGTCGTACTCCTTGGCCGTGCGCAGGAGGTGCCAGGGCACGGCGTCCGCGTAGCGGGCGGCGGTGGTGACGAGCACCCAGATGTCGGCGGCGCAGATCAGTTCGGCCGCCAGTTCCCGGTTGGCGGCGACAAGCGAGTCGATGTCAGGGGCGTCCAGCAGGCCAAGGCCTTTCGGCACGCTCTCGTCGACCTCCACGCGCAGCGCCTGGTCGACCGCCGCCCCCACGTCGGGCCGGTCCGTGCCGCCGTGGGCCTCGTGCCCGGCCGACGCCGCGTCCTCCTGCCGGGGCACCCGCACCCGGCCGAGACGGGGCAGCACCCGTCGGCCGGTGAACCAGCTCAGGTCGTCCGGGTGGCAGACCAGTACCGGGGTCCGGGTGGTCGGCCGCAGGACGCCCGCCTCGCTGATCCGCCGCCCGACGAGGGAGTTCACCAGTGTCGACTTGCCGGAACCGGTGGAGCCGCCGATCACCGCGAGCAGCGGCGCGTCCGGCTCCCGGAGTCTTGGCACGAGGTAGTCGTCCAGTTGGGCCAGCAGTTCGGCCTGCGACTGACGCGCACGCTCCACTCCGGCCAGCGGCAGTGGAAAGCGGGCAGCAGCGACGGTGTCACGCAGGGTGACCAGCGCGTCGAGCAGTTCGGTCCGTGCTTCCATGATCGCCACAGAGGGAAGAATGCCCAAGATTGCTGCGTTTTTGAAGCTTATTCGTCCGGGAACAACCCGTTTTGCCCCGCAGTACGGGTCACCGCACCCGGTCGCCAGGCATAACGACTGCACAACACCCGCCGCCCACCGGGCGCAAATCGCTGCACAACAGACGATCGCCTGCGATTATCGGAGCGCTTCACCGAACCTCCACAGCGCTGGCGGCGGCGTGAGGCGACCAAGGATGACGGACGGGGCCCCTATCCTTGCCTCCCGGCGAGGACATTCCAGCCACCGCCGTCACCGAGCGGTCCGGCCCCCGTAGCTCAGCGGATAGAGCAGGTGCCTTCTAAGCACTTGGCCGCAGGTTCGAGTCCTGCCGGGGGCGCACCTCGCACACCCCCTGACCCCCGGCTCCGCCGCAGGTCAGGGCGCGCCTCGACTTCGTCGGCGTGGTGAGCGCGGAGCGGCTCAGGTCTCCTTTTCCGGTGCGTAGGCGGCCGCTTCGAGGCCGAAGGTCCAGGCGACGCCTTCGCGGGCGGTGCGGGTACGCGGTGGCACCCGCAGCCAGTAGGTTCGGTAGGTGCCGTCGGGCTCGGGGGTGGAGTTGACCACCTCGACCATCACCGTCGGCTCGTCCCCCTCGAGCTCGATACGCCACAGCACGCCGGCCTCGTCCCGCTGCACGGGCTCGGCCCCGGACTCCCGCAGGTAGCGCTCGTAGCCGTAGTGCTCCAGCATCACGCGGCGCAGCTCGGCGTTCTCCTCCTCGCGTATCAGCTCCGGAGTCAGTCCGGCCAGCCGGCCGAGGAATTCGGCGGGGATCGGCATGCCGCGCCAGGCGTGCAGCGCGAACCCGTCGGGGAAGGCGAGTGCCGGGCCGTCCCCGCGGTCGAGGCGGCCCGCCTCGTCCCGGTGGAGTTCCACGGGGCGTTCGCAGACGACCACGGTCTTCTCGTACGGCCACCACCAGCCCGCGGCGCGGGCGACCGCGGCGATGCCGTCGAGCGCCTCCGCGCCGTGGTGGCCTTCGAAGGCCGTCAGCCAGGCCGCGTCGTGCTGCCCCAGGACCGCGTCGAGCAGCACCAGCCGGAGGGCCTGCTCCTCCTCGGGCGAGCCGGCCAGGGCCTCGACCACGCCCGTGCGTATGCGCTCGGTGAGCATGGCCGTGGTGTCCCACAGTGGGGCGGCCGTCAGGGTCCAGTGTTCGGCCCAGCCTGCCGGCCCCGTCCGGTCGACGAGGCGCTCGCGTGCGGCGGCCCACGGCCGGGTGCGCACGGCCTCGCGGACGCTTGGTCCCGCGGTTCCCTCCGCGGCGAGTTGCGCGGCCAGTGCCGCGCCGGCGCGGGGCGAGTCCGCCCAGATGACCCGCTCCGGCTCGGGGAGGCCCGCCAGCCGGTACGCGAGGCGCACTCCCCGCTCGGCGGCCCCGCGATCCGCCGCCCCTGTCGCCGCGGCCACCTGACGCCACGTCATCAGAACGTCCTCCGTGGCGGTGTTCGTCGCCTCTGTCACCGTGCCGCTCCCGTCTTCTCAGTCCGCCACGACGCGCACGGCGCCGGGCACGTACTCACGCTGCCGCACCACCCGGTACCAGCCCTTGGGCAGCGGTATCGCGGCGTGCTCCTCGTGCACCACCCGTCCGCCGTCCGGGAGATGGAGGTAGGAGGCGCCGAACGGCCCGGGCTCCCGGACCAGGGTCCCCGGCCCCACGACCGCGTGGGCGTGTCCGGTGACCTCACCGAGAGCCAGCACGAGCCTCCCCCTGGCGTCTCGCGGCTGCTGCGGCAGCCCGTCCGTGCCCGGCGGCACGCCCGCTTCCGCGACGGGCACGATCAGGACGTCCCCCTGTCGGTACACGCGTGTCTCCCTTCGCCGTCGGCGACTCGCCGACCGATGTCCACGACGCTATGCCGGGGGTCTGACAACACCGCCGACGGCCTTCCGGTCCGGGCCCGGCCGCCCGTCGGCGGTGTTGTCAGAGCGGCTTGGTAGAACTCACGCACGAGCAGCGCACATCCACCTCAGGAGACCCGCCACATGTCCCACGTCGAGCATCTGCAGGAACTGCACGGCCTCCCGGTTTTCGACTTCCCCCTGCCCGGCGAGGCGAGGGAGCTGCCGGCGGCGGGAACCGTGGCCTGGCGGCTGGCCGCCGACCCCTACGGCGACTCCTCGAACGAGAAGTTCGGCGACATCTGGGACCGCTTCCTCGACTCGGTGGATCCCGCCGGTGTCCGCGCGGTTGTCGTGGGCGCGTGGGGTGAGGTGTGCGACGACAACTCCAGCGTGGTCGTGCGGCGTCTTGTGGATGCCCGGGACCGGCTGACCGCGCTCCGCGCCGTCTTCGTCGGGGACCTGGAGATGGAGGAGTCGGAGATCTCCTGGATCGAGCAGTCCGACGTCACGCCGGTGCTCGAGGCGTACCCGCTGCTGGAGGAGTTCGGCATCCGCGGCGGCACGGGGCTGCGTTTCCCGGCGGTGCGGCACGAGGGCCTGCGCACGCTCCGCTTCGAGGCGGGCGGTCTGCCCGGCGAGGTGGTGCGCGGCGTCGTCGCCAGTGGGTTCCCGGCGCTCGAACGCCTGGAGCTGTGGCTCGGCGTGTCCCAGTACGGCGGTGACGCGACGGTCGCCGACCTCGCGCCGCTTCTGGCCGGTGGCCGCTTCCCGGCCCTGCGCCACCTCGGCCTGCGCAACAGCGAGATCCAGGACGAGATAGCCGCCGCCGTCGCCTCGGCGCCGGTCGTCGCGCAGTTGGATTCGCTGGACCTGTCGATGGGCACGCTCACCGAGACCGGTGCCGCGGCCCTGCTCCAGGGCCAGCCGCTGACCCATCTCCGACGACTCGACCTGAGCCACCACTTCCTGGAGGAGGCGGTGGCCGAGCGCGTCCGGACCGCGTTCGGCTCCGCCGGGACCGAGGTGGACGTGTCGGGGCATCAGACTCCGCACACCTGGGGGGACGAGGAGTGGCGCTATGTCGCCGTCTCCGAGTGATCCCGCGGCGCGGCGGGCCGCCCCGGGCACCGGTTGCCTCCGTTTCGCCGTCGTCGGGAACCCCGGGAACCGGCGGACGTCCATGTTCGCCGACGCCGTCCGCGCGGCGGGGCATCCGGCGCCCCGCGTACTGCCGTGGCGGGAGGTGCTGCGCGGGCGGTGCTCCTTCACGTCCGGCGAGTTGGTACGGCTCGACTCCCCCGGCGAGGACGCCGAGGTCGACCGGTTGCTGCGGGGCGTCGAGGACGCCACCCGGGTCGAGGGAACGGCTCGGTGGTACCGCCGCTTCACCGCGGCGGTCCGGCAGGTGACGGACGCGGCGCACCGTGCCGGCGCGCTGCCGACGGCCGACGCGGAGGAGGTCGCGGTGCTGTTCGACAAGCGGCGCTGCCATGCCAGGCTCGCCGCCGCGGATGTCCCTGTGCCCCAGGCTCTGAGGGGTCCGGTCGGCGGCTGGGAGGAGCTCAGGGAGCAGCTGCGTGCCGCCCGCATGCCGCGGGCGTTCGTGAAGCCGGCCCACGGCTCGTCGGCCTCCGGCGTCGTGGCGCTCGCGGTGGCGGGCTCCGGCCGGGTGAGGGCGACGTCCTCCGTGGAGACCGCTCCCGACGGGCGTCTGTACAACTCCCTCCGGGTGCGCCACTACACCTCGGAGGCGGAGGTCGCCGCCCTGGTCGACGCGCTGGCCCCGGACGGGGTCCACGTCGAGCGGTGGCTGCCCAAGGCGTCGCAGGACGGGCGGGCCGCCGACCTGCGGGTGGTCGTGGTCGCCGGACGTGCCACGCACGCCGTCCTGCGGACCAGCCGGCATCCGATGACAAACCTGCACCTCGGCGGTGCCCGCGGCGACCTGGAGGCGGCGCGCGAGGCGATCCGTGCCGCGGGCGGCGGGCTCGACGACGCGCTGGAGGTGGCCGAACGGGCCGCCGCGTGCTTCCCCGGCACGCTGTGCGTCGGCGTGGACGTCCTGCCGGCCACCGGGTGGCGCCGGTTCACCGTAGGCGAGGTGAACGCCTTCGGGGACCTGCTGCCCCGCCTGACCGGGCTGCCCGGCGGCGGCGCCGAGGGTCTGGACACCTACGCGGCGCAGATCGCCGCCGCACACGCCGTCCTGCGAGGCGGACCACGGGAGGAGCGGCAACGATGACAACAGCGGCAACACCGCCAGCGGCGGCAGCGACGGCGACGGCGACGGCGCGGCCTGACATGAACGAGGTCGTGGGCAGCCACGACCTCCTGCTGGTCACGCTCGACACGCTCCGCTACGACGTGGCCCGGGAGCTGGCCGCGGCCGGTCGCATCCCCAACCTGGCGCGGCATCTGCCCGGCGGCGTCTGGGAGCGCCGGCACGCCCCCGGCAGCTTCACCTACGCCTCGCACCAGGCGATGTTCGCGGGCTTCCTGCCGACACCGGCCGCCCCGGGCCCGCATCCGCGGCTCTTCGCCGCCCGTTTCGCGGGCAGTGAGACCACGGTGGACGGCACGTTCGTCCACGACAGCCCCGACCTGCTGTCGGGACTTGCCGCCGTCGGGTACCGCACCGTCTGCGTGGGCGGCGTCGGATTCTTCAACAAGCGGGGCCCGCTGGGCTCGGTCCTGCCCGGGATGTTCCACGAGAGCCACTGGGAACCGGAGTTCGGGGTGACCTCCCCGACGTCGTTCGAGGCGCAGGTGGCCCGAGTCGAAGAGGTCGTCACCGGACTCCCGGAGCGGCAGCCGCTGTTCCTCTTCGTGAACGTGTCGGCCCTGCACCAGCCCAACTGGTTCCACCTGCCGGGCGCCACCCCCGAGGCGGGTGACACCCGGGCCAGCCACGCCGCGGCGCTGGAGTACGTGGACCGCCACATCGGGCGGCTCTTCGCGGCCGTCCGCCGCCGCCGTCCGGGCTTTGCCATCGTCTGCTCCGACCACGGCACGGCCTACGGCGAGGACGGCTACACCGGCCACCGCATCGGCCACGACGTCGTCTGGACCGTGCCCTACGCCCACTTCTTCCTCGACGAGGCCCGATGACCCCCACCACAACGGCGGCCCCGCCCGCCGTCCGCCCCTACCAGCACTACGTCTACGCGTACCCGCACAAGACGGCCTACCTCCCGCTGCCCCGGGAGCAGGCGTCCCTGCGGGAGCTGTGGGCGGACGAGCCGAGGGACGCCCTCTCGCTGTACCTCCACATCCCGTTCTGCGAGGTGCGCTGCGGCTTCTGCAACCTCTTCACCCGGATCGGGGCCCCGGACGGCCTGACCACCGCCTACCTGGACGCGCTGGAGCGCCAGGCGACCGCGGTGCGCGAGGCACTGGGGGACGGCGCGCGGTTCGCCAACGCGGCCTTCGGAGGGGGCACTCCGACGTTCCTGGAAGCCGCGGAGCTGGAGCGGCTGTGCGATCTCGCCGAGCGTCACCTCGGCGCGGGCCTGACGACGATCCCGCTGTCCGTCGAGGCCTCGCCCGCCACGGCGACCGCCGACCGACTGGCCGTGCTGGCGGACCGCGGTACCACCCGGCTCAGCCTGGGCGTGCAGAGCTTCCTCGACGAGGAGGCCAGGTCCGCCGTACGCCCGCAGCGCCGGGCGGACGTCGAGGCGGCCCTCGCCCGGATCCGTGACGCCGGCATCCCGGTCCTCAACATCGACCTGATCTACGGCATAGAAGGCCAGACCGAACAGTCCTGGAGCCGTTCCCTCGACGCCGCCCTCGCCTGGCGGCCCGAGGAGTTGTACCTCTATCCGCTCTACGTCCGCCCGCTCACCGGCCTCGGCCGTCACCGCGACCCGGGCCCCGACGGCGCCGAGTGGGACGCGCAGCGGCTGCGGCTGTACCGCCACGGCCGCGACCACCTGCTCGCGCGGGGCTACGAGCAGGTGTCGATGCGCATGTTCCGCCGCGCGGACGCGCCGGCCACCGGCGGGGAGGACTACGCGTGCCAGACCGACGGCATGGTCGGCCTCGGCTGCGGCGCCCGCTCGTACACCTCGACGCTGCACTACTCGTTCGACTACGCCGTGGACATGCACCGCATCCGCGGGATCGTCGACGACTACACCGCCCGTTCGACGGACGGCTTCCGCCACGCCGACTTCGGTTGGCGGATGAACGCGGAGGAGGCCCGCCGCCGCCATCTGCTCCAGTCCCTGCTGCAGGCCGCGGGCATGCCCGTCGCGGACTACGCGGCCCGGTTCGGTACGGCGCCCGGCGACGACTTCGCCGCGGAGCTGGGCCGGTTCCGCGACCGGGGCTGGCTGGAGGAGGCGGCCGCTCCGGAGGTGCTGCGGCTCTCCGCCGAGGGTCTTGCCCACTCCGACGCGCTCGGCCCCGAACTGTTCTCGGACGCAGTGCGGGATCGTATGGCCGCCTACGAGCCGAAGTGACGGCGGCGGCACATGAAGGAGCCCGCATGGACCTGACGATCCTCTACCGCGGTCCGCTGGCCTCGTGCGACTACGACTGCCCGTACTGCCCGTTCGCCAAGCGCCGGGACAGCCGCGCCCAACTCGCCGCCGACCGCGCCGCGCTGGAGCGTTTCGCGGCGTGGGCGGCGGCCCAGCGGGAGGACCGGCTCTCCCTGCTGTTCACCCCGTGGGGCGAGGGGCTGGTGCGCTCCTGGTACCGGCGCACGCTGGCGGAGCTGAGCCGGTTGCCGCACCTCCGCAGGGTGGCGATCCAGACCAACCTCAGCTGCCGCACGGACTGGCTGGACACCGCCGACCTGGACACCCTCGCCCTGTGGTGCACCTTCCACCCCGGGCAGACGCCGTACGACCGCTTCCAGGCCAAGTGCCGGGACCTGGCCGCCCGCGGTGTCCGCCACAGTGTCGGCATCGTCGGTCTCCCCGAGCACCTGGAGGTCGCGCGCCGACTCCGCGACGACCTTCCCGCGCACGTGTACCTGTGGGTCAACGCCGCCGAGGGGCAGACCTACACGGACGCCGAGGCGGAGCGGTGGACGGCCCTCGACCCGCTCTTCCCCTACAGCCGCCATCCGCACCGCAGCGCGGGCCTGCCCTGCCGGACGGGGGAGTCCGTCCTCTCGGTCGACGGCGAGGGCACGGTGCGCCGCTGCCACTTCGTCCCGGCGGAGCTAGGCAACCTGTACGACGGCTCGTACCGGCGGGCGCTGCGGCCCCGCGCCTGCCCGCTGGCCGTGTGCGACTGCCACATCGGCTACGTCCACCTGGAGACGCTGCCGCTGTACGACGTGTTCGCCGGCGGCGTCCTCGAACGGATACCGGCCGCGCCGGAGTTCCGCCCGACCATCACGACGAGGGGCCGGCCCGCCCGCTGAGGCCGGGCGCCATGCCGGGTTCCGTGTGCGCCGGCGGTGTGGGGCCGGTGTCTCCCCTCGCGGACACCGGAACCACCACCGCCGGCGCACGTCGACGCCTGGGACCGGGACGGCCGGGACCCTGCCTGAGGGTGCCGCGTCAACGCGAGGACTGTAGAGGCCCGAAGGAACCAGTGTCAATTAATTGACTTCCCTTGGCAGGGCGAACGAGGCATGGTTAGGTGCCCGCGTTGTCCCGTTCGAGCGCGATCGACCCCACCGGATCGCATCGGACCGGACACGGCCCCGACGTGAGGTCGAGGCACGGGGAACACCAGGGGGAGTACATGAAGATCAAGAAGTTCTCGCAGGTCATAGCAGCAACAGGAGTCGCACTGGCGCTTGCGTTCC
This sequence comes from Streptomyces durbertensis, assembly GCF_014156695.1. Taxonomy (GTDB): domain Bacteria; phylum Actinomycetota; class Actinomycetes; order Streptomycetales; family Streptomycetaceae; genus Streptomyces; species Streptomyces durbertensis. Next base: position 9,476 of record NZ_WMLF01000073.1, read on the forward strand.
ACCTCGGTCACACCGCGGTCACGGACAGTGCCGACAAGCCCACGACCGGCACCGTTGTCGCCAAGGGGCCGGGAGACGGCACCAACGGGGAGATCGACTGGCCATGACCGGTCACGCCGGCGTCACGCGGCCCCACGGATCCGATCTGTCAATTACTTGCCTGACTTGCCTCCACAACGGGACAAGAATTGACAAGCCCGGGTGACCACCAGCACTGTGTGCGGCATGCCTAGCCGCACGTCCCGAGTTCTGGAGCAGCCGCTGTTCGGCCGTCGGCTCCGCGCCCTGCGCACGGCACGTGGCATGTCGCAGGCACGACTGGCCGGTACGGAGTTCTCCGCGGCCTATCTCTCGAGGCTGGAGTCGGGAGAGCGCCCGCCCACCGAGCGGGTGCTCTCCTACCTCTGCTCCCGGCTCGACGTCTCCCCCGCGGCGTTCCGCGGTTCGGCGGGCAGCCCGCTCGCCCGGGCGCTGGCCACCGCCTCCACGGTCGGCGAGTCTCCCCGGATGGCCACCATCCTGGAGGACGCGCTCCAGGAGGAGGCCGAGGGCGACGCCGCGCTGCGCTGGCAGGCGCACTGGCTGCTCGCGAAGTGCTACCGCTCGCAGGCCATGGCGGTGCGCGAACTCGAGGTGCTGCGGGAACTCGTCCGGCTCAGCGACGACGTCGACCTGCCGGACCTGCGCGCCAGATCCCGGGTACGGCTGGCCCGCGCGCTCCGGGCCGCCGGCGAGCTGGGCACCGCCCGCCGCCACGCGACCGAGGCCCTGGCCATGGCCGAGGAACAGGGACTCACCCACCACGACCTCGTGGAGTCGCTGATGGCCCTCGTGTCGATCGACGCCGAGGCCGGCCGGCTGGCGGAGGCGCGCGCCGGCGTCGACCGGATGCTCGACCGCCTCTCCGCCGAGGTGCCCGTACGCCTCCGGGTGGAGGCGCTGTGGACCGCCGCCACCGTGCACGTGCGCCAGGGCCTCAAGGAGGCCGCCGGCGCGCTGTTGGAACAGGCGCTCGGCATCCTCGCGAGCAACGAGGACCCGGTGCTGTGGATGCGGCTGCGGCTCGCCGCCGCGTCCCTCTACCTCCAGATGGATCCCAGGGACACCGCACGCGCGGCCGTCCGACTGGAGGAGGCCGGCGCGGCCGCCGCTCTGATCGGCATGCCGCTGCACCAGCACGAGGTGCTCATCCTGCGCGGCCAACTCGCCTTCTACCAGGGCGATCACGCCGAGGCGCGCCGCCTCGTCGACCAGCTCCGCGACGGCCCCGGGGAGTTGAGCATGCGGGACGGGCTGCGCCTGGAGGTGCTGCGCAACCAGCTGGCCATCGTCGAAGGGGACCGCACCACCGCCGTGTCGAACATGGAGCGGATGGCAAAGAAGGCGCAGGAGTCGTCCAACGTCGAGCTGTCGGCGGAGGTCTGGCGCGCGCTCGCCGAGGCGCTGACCGCCGCGGTGGGCACCGTGCCGACCGTCGAACCGGGCTAGAGCGTTCTCGGGAGGTCCCGCCCGGGTTCGACTCCGGACCGCCCGCGGGGGGCGCGTCTCACGACGGGAGGTCCTGCTCGGCCCACACGATCTTCCCGGTCGCCGTGCGGCAGGAGCCCCACCGCCGGCACAGCATGTTGATGAGCTGCATGCCGCGCCCGCCCTCGTCGCTGACGTCGGCGTGCTGGATCTGCGGCAGGTCGGGACCGGAATCGGAGACCTCCACCGTCAGCCGGTCGCTGCGCAGCATCCGCAGCTGGCCCGGCCCGCCGCCGTAGCGCAGCGCGTTGCCCACCAGTTCGCTGACGACCAGCTCGGTCATGTCAACCAGTTCCGGCAGGTTCCACTTGCGCAGCCGCTCGGCCACGAGTCGACGCGCCACCGAGCCCGCCGTACCGTCCTCGGGGAGGTCCCACACGTACAGCTCCGCCTCCGGCTCGCTGCCGTGGCTGTCGGCGACCAGCAGCACCGCCTCGTCGAAGCGCGGTTCGCCGGGCCCCGGGCCCTGCGCGATGAGCGGGCAGGACGCCAGGTCGGCCGGGTCCAGCTCCGCCGCGGCGGCACGCAGCCGGAGGGCCTGGGTGTCGACGTCGTCCCCTCGGGTCTTGACCAGCCCGTCGGTGTAGAAGACCAGACGGCTCCCGGCCAGGCCGGTGACGCGCGCCGGATCGTAGGGAATGACCCCCGCGCCGAGCGGCGCGCCCACCGGCACGTCGACGAACGAGGTCTCCCCCGCGGGGTCGACCCGCACCGGCGGCGGATGGCCCGCACTGGCGATTGTCAGGCTGGAGTCCGCCGGATCGTGCACCGCGCACAGGCAGGTGGCCACCTGGTCGTCGTCGAGATCCCTGGTCGCCAGGTCCAGCCGGGCCAGCATCCGGTCCGGCCCGATGTCGAGTGTCATCAGCGTGCGCGACACCGCGCGCAGCCGGCCCATCGTCGCGGCCGCCGGCAGGCCGTGGCCCATCACGTCCCCGATCACCAGCGCGGTACGCCCGCCGGGCAGCGCGACCACGTCGTACCAGTCGCCGCCGACACCGCTGGCCTCGTCGGCGGGCGCGTAGCTGGTCGCCACCGTGAGCCCCGGCGTCTGCGGCATGGCCCTGGGCAGCATGCTGCGCTGGAGGGACATCACGTGCTCGCGCTCACGCTCGTAGAGCCTGGCGTTGTCGACGAACAGCGCCGCCCGCGAAGCCAGCTGCTCGGCCACCGCCAGGTCCACGCCGTTGAACGGCGGGCTCTTCGGTCCGCGGACGAAGTCGGCGGTGCCCAGCAGGACACCCCGGGCGATCAGCGGTACCGCGAGGTAGGAGTGCACCCCCTTCGCGCGCATCTTGTCGGCCGCCCTGCGCGTGGGCGCCACCCTCTCGTAGTCCTCCCCGCGCATCCTGCTGATCAGCACCGGCTGGCGCTGCTGGAGGCAGCGGGTGGTCAGCAGAGTGTCCGGGTGCACCGAGGCGGTGCCCACCGGATCCGGCTCCAGTTCGACCAGCTCCGGGACGGCGGTCACCGCCATCGCCCGGGTGATCGGCACCGCCAGCCCCTGACCTGGACGTTCCCCCTCCTGACCGTGCAGGACGCTCTCCAGCAGATCGACCGCCGCGCCGTCGGCCAGTTGCGGGACGGCGAAGTCGGCCAGCTCCTTGGCGGTGCGCTCCAGGTCGAGCGTGGTGCCGATGCGGGTGGCCGCGTCGTTCAGCCAGGCGAGTCGATCGCGGGCGAACACCCGGTAGGCGAGGGAGCCGAAGCCCCGCCGGGCCGCCGACCAACGCGCACCGGGCCGCCACGCCGAACCGGCCGCCGATCGCCGCCCGCGGCTACCGCTTCTCACCGTGCCGGCCTCCCGTTGGCTGTCCGTCACCGCAGTCGCCGTCGACTGGCCGGGCTCCGCCGACGCGCGGTCCCGGTCTTCCCGACCCAGTGTCCTATCGGGCGGCGCGACTCGCCCGCCGAGTGCCGCCGGCGGCCCCGACCGGAGGACCCGCCGGGCGTCTGCCGACAGCCTTCGGGTTTGCCGACGGCGCTCGGCGGTACCCGTGGTTCTTCCTGTTCAGCGCGACAGTGAGGAGGACGGCGCTTGTCAACCCCGCTGGAGGACTACGCCATGATCGGGGACACCCAGACGGCGGCGCTGGTGAGCCGGGCCGGCGACGTCGACTGGTTGTGCCTGCCGCGCTTCGACTCCCCGGCCTGCTTCGCCGCGCTGCTCGGCGGCCCCGAGCACGGACGCTGGTCCCTGGCCCCGGGCGGCGAGGGCTGGCGCGCCACACGCCGCTACGTCGGCGACAGCCTGGTCCTGGAAACCGTCTTCGAGAGCGCCCAGGGCAAGGTGCGGGTCGTGGACTGCATGCCCGTGCGGCAACGCTGGCCCGACCTCATCCGCAGGGTGGAGGGCGTGACCGGCCGGGTGGACGTCCGCAGCGTCTTCCGACCCCGCTTCGACTACGGCAGCACGGTGCCGTGGTTCCGGCACGACGGGCGGCGGCTGCACGCCGTCGCAGGCCCCGACCACCTCGTCCTGTTCTGCGATCTCGATCTGACTCCCCCGGAGGTCGGCGAGGACCGCGTGGTCACCGACTTCGCGGTCTCACCCGGCGAGGTAGTGGAGTTCCACCTCGCCTGGACCACCAGCGAGCACCACGACCTGCCGCTGGACGAGCCCCAGGACGCGGTCGAACGGACCCGCGAGTGGTGGCAGGAATGGGCCGGACGACACCGCTACCGGGGCCGCTACGGCGAGGCCGTCACCCGCTCGCTGCTCACCCTCAAGGGGCTGACCTACGCCCCCACCGGCGGCATCGTCGCCGCCCCCACCACCTCCCTGCCGGAGAAGCTCGGCGGCGTACGCAACTGGGACTACCGCTTCTGCTGGATCAGGGACGCCACCTTTGTCCTCATGGCCCTGCTGGACGCCGGCTACCGGCAGGAGGCGCGCGACTGGCGGGAGTGGCTGCTGCGCGCGGTGGCCGGCACCCCCGACCAGATGCAGATCATGTACGGCGTCGACGGCACCCGGCGACTCCCGGAGATGGAGCTCGACTGGCTGCCCGGCTACGCCGGGTCCCGGCCTGTCCACACCGGGAACGAGGCGACCAACCAGTTCCAGACGGACGTCTACGGGGAGGTCATGGAGGCGATGCACCTCGCCCGGCTGGAGGGCATCGCCCCGGACGAGGACGCCTGGCGTCTCCAGCATTCCCTGATGGACTTCCTGGAGGGCTGCTGGCAGGACCCGGACAACGGCATCTGGGAGGTACGCGGACCGCGCAGACACTTCACCCACTCGAAGATGATGGCCTGGGTCGCCGCCGACCGCGCCGTCCGCGCGGTCGACGAGCTCGATCTCGACGGTCCGGTGGACCGCTGGCGACGACTGCGGCACAAGATCCACGACGAGGTCTGCACAAAGGGCTACGACGCGGAGCGCGAGACGTTCACCCAGTACTACGGCTCCCGCACCCTCGACGCCTCGGTGCTGATGGCCCCGGAGATCGGCTTCCTGCCGGCCGGCGACCACCGGATGCGCGGCACCGTCCGCGCCGTCGAACGCGAACTGACAACCGACGGCCTGGTCATGCGGTACACGATGGACGAGCACACCGAGGAGGTCGACGGGCTGCCGGAGGGTGAGGGCGCCTTCCTCGCCTGCACCTTCTGGCTGGCCGACTGCTACGTGCTGCGCGGCGACGTGGAACGCGGCCGGGAGATCTTCGAGCACCTGCTGGACCTGCGCAACGACGTCGGACTGCTGGCCGAGCAGTACGACCCCCAGACGGGGAGGCTGGTGGGCAACTTCCCCCAGGCCCTCTCGCACATCCCGATGGTGAACACCGCGTTCCGTCTCGCCGAGCACGACGGCGAGGCCGGGCAACGTGCCGCCCGCAGCCGCAAACGCCCCGAGGCCTGAGCGGCGGTCGCGCCGGCCCGGTGACACACCGGGCCGGCCACACGACGGCCGGCATGTCGGCCCGCCCGCGAACCGGACGGCTCAGACGCCCAGGACAGCCTTTGCCGTCAGGAAGTAGATGACCAGCCCGGTGGCGTCCACCAGCGTGGTCACCATGGGCGCCGAGACCACCGCCGGGTCGATCTTCAACCGCTTGGCCAGCAGCGGCATCGTGCCGCCGATCGTGGCCGCCCAGCCGCAGATCAGGACCAGCGTGATGCCGACGACCAAGGCGATCTTCATGCCTGCGAACACCCCGCCGACGATCAGACCGAGCACCGCGAGGAGCCCGCCCAGGGCCAGCCCCACCCGGCACTCCCGCCATATGACCTTCAGCAGGTCGGAGCCGCGCACCTCGCCGACGGCAAGCGCGCGGACACACGCGGTCGCGGCCTGCGCGCCCGCGTTGCCGCCGGCACCGATGAGCATCGGGATGAACATCGCCAGCGCCGCGACCTGTTCGAGAGTGCCCTCGAACGCCCTGGTGACGGTGACCGTCAGAGTCGCGGCGACCAGCAGCAGCGACAGCCACAGCGCGCGGTAGCGCGCCAGCTGCCAGACGGTCGCCGCCATGTAGTGACCGGTCCACGGCGCCGCACCGGACTGCCGGGCGACGTCCTCGGTGTCGGCCGCCTCGATGACCTCCACCGCGTCGTCGAAGGTGAGCAGGCCGACAAGGCGGTTCTCGCTGTCGACGACCGGCAGGTTCAGGTCGTTCGTCTCACGCATCAGACGGGCCGCGTGCTCGGCCGTGTCCGTGGCGTAGGCGTACGTCGGTTCGGTGACGACCAGCTCGGAGACCATCGTCTCCGGCGGGCTGAGCACCAGCTCCCGCAGCTCCACGATGCCCGTGAGCCGTCGCCCGTGGTCGACGACCGGCAGCGTGTACACCGTCTCGGCATGCGCGCCCTTCGCCCGCACGGTGCGCAGGGCCTGCTCCACCGTGAGGTCCTGCGGGAGCGCCACCACCTCGGGGGTCATGTACCGACCGACGGACCCCTCGGGGTAGCCGAGGAGCGCGGCCGTCATCCGTCGCTCGTGGGCGCTCAGACCCGCGAGCACCCGCTTGGCGACCTTCGCGGGAGCCTCACGCAGCATGCGCGCCCGGTCGTCGGGGTCCATCCCCTCGACGATCTCGGCGAACGTGTGGTCGCGGAGACCGTTGAGGATCTCCTGCTGGTCGACCGGCTCCAGCTCCTCGAAGACCGTCAGCGCGCGGTCCTTGTCGAGCAGCCGGAAGGCGACTCCGGCGGACACGTTGTCCATGCGTGCCAGCTCGTCGGCGATGACGTGCGGCGGGTGCGTCTCCAGCCACTCCAGGGCGGCGTGCAGACGCTGACTCTCGACTATCTCCTCAAGCGACTCGGGCAGCTCGGGGTGCAGTTCCTCGGACATCTGGGACGGCGGCATGGGAGGGTCCTCAGCACAGCGGTGAGTTCGTCAGGGGCACCGGGGCATACCGCGGGCACCGCCCACTGTCCCACCGCTACGCGAGGGAGAGGGTGATGCCGCGCGGATGATGACTGGGAGGCTCGCTACGCATTGCGGCATCACCTCCGGTCGTCCTCGGTCTCCGACGTTGCTGACGCTGATGTGCGGCGCCGTCGTCGCGTGGGCGGCACGGGACGCCGCACGAACACGCCGTTGCAGGATACCCCCGCCGGACGGCCTTCCTGTGCGCGCCCACGGCGACAGGCCGGTGCCGGCGGGGCAACAAGCGGCCGTCAGGCCCGGTCAGAGGCGTCGTACCGGATTCACGCATGCTGATGTCCTCTCGTTCATGGCGGGTGCAGGCCAGGCGCGCCGAGGCCGCTCCCGCCTCGGCCGCCGCGTTCCCCTTGTTCCGCACGCGCCGGCGCGTTGCCGAGTGGTGCCCGAACGTCGGATGCCCTTCAGGCCGACGAACATGTGCGGTGGCGGTTCACATGAC
>NZ_WMLF01000730.1 GCF_014156695.1 Streptomyces durbertensis
GGTCGGGTCGGTGCGGGAGTCGGGGCGCGGCTGTCAACGGCCGCCGCTGGCCCGGTGGGTGCCGCGCGCGCCCCGGGCCCGCTCCAGGGCCTCCCGGTAGCGTTCGACGGTGCCGAGGGCCGCCTGCCGCCAGGTGAAGCGGGACAGGACCCGTTCCCGGCCGGCGGCGCCGATCCGGCGGCGCAGTTCGCCGTCGGAGAGCAGTCTGGTCAGTGCCTGGGCGAGCGCGCCGGCGTCGCCGGGCGGCACCGCGAGGCACGTCTCGCCGTCCCGGCCGGCCACCTCGGGGATCGCCCCGCCGGTGGTGGCGACCAGTGGCGTGCCGGTGGCCATGGCCTCGGCCGCGGGCAGCGAGAAGCCCTCGTAGAGCGACGGCACGCAGGCCACCTGGGCGCCGCGCACCAGGTCCGCCAGCTCGGCGTCGCTGATGCCCTTGACGAACTCGATCGCGTCACCGAGCCCGAGACGTTCGACGGCGGCGGCGACCGGGCCGTCGTCGGCCCGTTTCCCGACCACGACCAGATGGGCGTGCGGCTGCTCGGTGCGGACCTTCGCCAGCGCCTCCACGAGGTGGACAAGGCCCTTCAACGGGACGTCGGCGCTGGACGTGGTCACGATGCGGCCCGGCACCTCCGGCACCGAGGCGTCGGGCGAGAACACCCGGCTGTCCGCGCCGATGTGCACCACCGAGATCCGCTCCGGCCGCACCCGCAGGTGCTCCACGATCTCGTCCCGGGAGGTGCCGGAGACGGTCAGCACCGAGTCCAGCCGGCGGGCCACCCGCTTCTGCATCCTGGTGAACGCGTACCAGCGCCGCACCGAGGCGCGGCGGGCCAGGCCGCGCGCGGCGGCCAGGTCGAGTTCGCGGTCCACGGTGATGGGGTGGTGGATCGTGGTGACCAGCGGCGCGCCGAGGTCGCCCAGCAGGCCGTAGCCGAGCGTCTGGTTGTCGTGCACGACGTCGAACTCGCCCCGGCGGGCGGTCAGATGGCGGCGGGCCCGGAGCGAGAAGGTGAGCGGCTCGGGGAAGCCGCCGGTCCACATCGTGCCGACCTCCAGCGCGTCCACCCAGTCCCGGATCTCCTCGCGGGAGGGCGTGCGGAACGGGTCCGGCTGGCGGTAGAGGTCCAGGCTCGGCAGCTCGGTGAGCGTCACGCCCTCGTCGAGCACCGGGTACGGCTGGGCGCCGATGACCTCGACCCGGTGGCCGAGCGCGGCCAGCTCTCGCGACAGGTGGCGCACATAGACGCCCTGACCGCCGCAGAACGGGTTCCCCTTGTAGGTCAGCAGCGCGATCCGCAGGGCGCCTTCGGGGTCGCCCGCGCCGTTGACGCCACCCGGACGGTCGGAGACCACCGGTCGTGACGCTGCGTCCCGTATGGCCTCTGCGGTCACACGCGGCCCCTTCTCGCTGTCTACGCCGTCGCGCGTCTCGCGCGTCGGCCGCTTCCGCGCGAGCGTAGTCGCTCACGATAAGGTAGAACAAGTTCCACCGACGGGCACCGTCCGGCAC
>NZ_WMLF01000731.1 GCF_014156695.1 Streptomyces durbertensis
GTCCGGGGGCGTTGGCGCCGTAGCTTCCGGACATGCTTGCGAATCGGGACGACGTCGGCGGGCGGGCCGGAACCGACCGTCGGACGGTGCTGAGGGCGGCGGTGGGCGGGACGGCCGCCGCCGGGGCGGTGTTGACTTTCGGCGGTTCGGCGCTTGCCGCGCCGGGCGGCGGCGGTGCGGGGGCGCGGCCGGAGACGCCGCCGGCCGCGTTGCGGGAGCTGGCACGCGGCAACCGGCGCTGGCGCGACCTGCGCCAGCGGCACCCGCACGAGGGCCGGCACATCAGACAGGTGCTGGTCTCCGGACAGCGGCCGTTCGCGCTGATACTCGGCTGCATCGACTCCCGGGTGCCGCCGGAGCTGGTCTTCGACCAGGGCCTCGGGGACCTGATGACGGTCCGGTCGGCGGGCGGCGTGCTGGACGAGGCGGTGCTCGGCAGCGTCGCCTACGGCGTGCTGGAACTGGACATCCCGCTGGTGCTGGTGCTGGGGCACCAGTCGTGCGGCGCGGTGGCGGCGGCCGTGCACGCCGAGGAGACCGGCGAGAAGCTGCCGGCGCACATCCAGTACGTCGCCGAGCAGATCTTCCCGGCCATCGACCACTCGCAGCACGGCACCGCCCGGGTCGACGCGACCGTGAGCGCGCACGCCCGGCGGGTGCGGGACGCCCTCGCCGCCGAGCCGGACCTCGCTCCGCGTGTCGCCGCCGGCCGGCTGGCGGTGGTCGCGGCGCGCTACGAGTTGCGCGACCAGTTCGTTCACCGGTTGGGGTGAGGTTCGACAGCGGGCGAGGCGGTAGGGCGGGAACGCACCGCGCGCCCGGCCTGGCAGGCCGGGCGCGCGGGGGGAGGTCGGCGGGACGAGGCGGAGGTCAGACTGCCTAGTCCTCGGAGCCGGACTCGGCGTCCTTCTCCAGCCCGAGCGTCTCCACGAGCCACTTGTCGAACTCGATCGACGCCCGCACCCAGCTGACCGTGCTGGACACGAAGTGCTCCAGCGCGACACCCATGCCGATGAGCATCTGCGCCTCGCCGATGAGGCGGACCGTGCCGTCGTCGTGGGTGTGGCTGTAGACCTTCGGCCACAGGGTGCGGCGGTTCCAGTCGTCGGTCGCCTCGAGGAGCTTGACCTTGTCCTCGATGGCGTGCGGCCGGTCGTAGAACGTACGGACCGAGAAGACCTGCTGCTCTTCCTCGCCACGGAACATGAAGTACGTGCGGAACTCCTCCCACGGCGCGGCGAGGTCGCCCTCGTCGTCCACGACGTACTTGAGTTCCATCTGCTCCAGGAGCTGCTTCACCAGCTCCTGGTCCGGGATGACCGGTCCTGCCGGGCCTCCCTGCGGCTGCGGCTGCTGGCCCCCGAAATTCGGAATCGAGGACGGGTCGATGCTCACGTGGGTGTTCCCTTCGTACGGCTCCGACCATCCTCCCTCACCCCCGCCCCGTCATGGCAAGCCCGGCACGGCCCGGCGAGCGGACGACCCGGTTCCGCTCCCCCGGGGGACGGAG
>NZ_WMLF01000732.1 GCF_014156695.1 Streptomyces durbertensis
GCGAAGACCTCCGCGACGGCAAGCGCCGCCTCCGTCTTCCCCTCCCCCATCGGCGCCTCGATCACCATCAGCCCCAGCTCCGGCATGCGGCGGGCCAGCCTCAGCGCGGCCTCCTGCACCGGACGCGGCTTCGCCCCGGCCGGCAACTCGAAGCGGGCGGCGAACAGTTCCTCCGCCCGTGCCCCCGGCTCCTTCGGCCGCCACGGCGACGGCAACCGAAGCCCACGCCAAGCGGCGGCCAGCCGCTCGGCCTCCGAGCGGGGCGGCCCGTCGTGCTGGTACGGGAAGAGGTCGGAGTTGCTGGCGATCCAGTCGGAGACGATCACCAGCGCGGTGAGCAACACCTGTACCGGCTGCGGCAGTTTCACGCGCTCCCGCCAGTCGGCGAGGCGCGACGCCACCTCGTACTCCTCGGCGCACGCGTCCAGCAACTCCTCCTGCACGCGACGCCACAGCGCCCGGCTCGCGCCGGGAGTGCGGAGCAGTTCGGGACGGTCGTACACGGCCCGGAGCTGGGAGGCGTCCGGCGGCACGCCGTGGTGCCCGCCGGCGACCACCGCGAACTGGCCGGCCTGCCGACCCGTCCAACCGTGCCGCTCCTCAAGCCACTCCGTGAGCAGCACCTGCCCCGCGAGACCGTGCGGCGCGAGGCGCCGATCCGAGTCGAACTGCCGGGAGGTCTTCATGTCCAAGCCCTGCCGCCGCATCGCGTCGGCGAGTTCGTCGACCTGGCAGGCGAACGCCGGCGTCGCCTTCCCGATGTCATGCGTGGCCGCCAGCCACACGGCCAGCCGCCGCGCGTCGGCAAGCCCCTCCGGCAACGGCCCGGCCACCAACTCCCGCACGTTGTCCGGCAACCACTCGTCCCACAACAGCCCCGCCACGGCCGCACTGTCCGCCATGTGCCGCCACAGCGGCATCCAGCCGCCGCTGTCGCGATCGTGCTTAGCCCACGCCGTCCGCACCGGACCGGCCAACCGGCCACCGAGCCCGGACGGTGAGCCCCCCTCACCTGTCATGTCAGATGAATACAGCCCACTCCGGACACCTCGCAGTCACAGCCGAACAAGTCATCCACGTGAGTGAATTCCGCCCGGAGCCCCAGCACTCCAACCGAGGAACCTGTAGCGTGATGCGGTTGCAACGCGCGCAGCCCTCTACGGCCCGCCCGTCACTAGCGCGCCCGACCTAACCATTGCGTGACCTTTGACCGGATTTGCCGGAATCTGTGAAACTCATGGAAAACCCACACCCCCCGCCACAAACCCGCAGGTCATCGACTCTGCTCCCCGCGCACGCGGGGATGGTCCCGCCGGCCGCATCCGGATACCGCGCGTCGCCTTCTGCTCCCCGCGCACGCGGGGATGGTCCCCGCGAGCGTGACCGGGAGGTAGGGGGCCGGGACTGCTCCCCGCGCACGCGGGGAGCAGTCCCCCGCAGCGTGGCCACCCGCAGGACACGCGGGGAGGTCGGTGTGCGGCGGGGCGCGGCCGGTCAGGGGCGGCGGCC
>NZ_WMLF01000733.1 GCF_014156695.1 Streptomyces durbertensis
CCCCGCACCGGCCGGCCGGGAGCCGGTCACCCCCGCCCCCCGGACGGCCACCGACCCGCCGCGTGTACCGCTGCGCGTCACGCTCTGCAGGGACTCCGGCGAGTTCCAGGCGCTCGGGCCGCAGTGGACCGCGCTGCAACGCCGCTGCCGCACCGCGACGCCGTTCCAGAGCCACGCCTGGCTGCACTCCTGGTGGCGCTCCTACGGCACCGACGGGTGGCTGCGCGTGATCCTCGTGCGGCGCGGCGACGTGCTGGTGGGCGCCGCCCCGCTGATGCTCGCCCACCGGCCGCTGCCCGTCCTGGTGCCGCTCGGCGGGGAGATCTCGGACTTCTTCGACGTGCTGCTGGACGACGACTGCGCCGAGGAGGCCGCCGCCGCCCTGGTCCGGGGCCTGGACCGGCTCGCCCGCACCCGCGTGGTCGACCTGCGCGAGGTGCGGCCGGGCGGCGCGGCCGAACGTGTGCACCGGCTGTGGCCCGGTCCGCGCCGCCGCATGGACGACTCCGTCTGCCTGGAACTGCCCGTGGCGCCGCTCCCGGAGCTGATGGAGCGGCTGCCGAGCCGCAACGCCCGCCGGTTCCGCGCCAAGCTCCGGAAGATCGAGTCGCTGGGCATCGAGGAGCGCGCCGTGCCGGCCCGGGAGGTCCCCCACGCCGTCGAGAACCTGCTGCGGCTGCACGGCATGCAGTGGCGCGGCCGCGGCGTCACGCCCGAACACCTGCGGCCCCGGTTCGCCGAGCACCTGGTCCGGGCCACCCGGCAGATGGTCCGCGACGGCGACGCCGTACTGACCGAGTACCGGATGGACGGCCGGGTGGTCGCGGCCGACGTCACCCTGATGTCGGCCGATCTCGCCGGGGGCTACCTCTACGGCGCCGACCCCGAGCTGCGGGCCCGCAAGGTCGACATCACGACCATGCTGCTGCGCCACGACGCCCGCCAGGCGACCGAGTCCGGCCGCCGCGTGCTCAGCCTGCTGCGCGGCACCGAACCCTACAAGCAGCACTGGCGCCCGGAGACCGTCACCAACCAGCGGCTGCTGCTGGCCGGGCGCGGCGCCGCACCCCTCCTGGGGCTGTACGTGGCCGCCGTCGAGGGCCGCCGCCGGGCCGGCGAGGCCCTGCACCGCCAACTCCCCGCGCTGCGCCGGCTGCGCGCCAGGCTCAACAGCCTGCGGGCGGACGGCGCCGGCAGGTGATCCTCCGCCCGCGCCCGTCCGCCCGCCAGGACAGGCCCGGCCGCCGCCCCGTGGCGCGGCGGTCGGGCCTGCCGGCACTACCCTCGCGGGTCCCGGTCCCGCCAGTCGCGACCTCGGTCGTGGTAGTCGCTCCAGTCACGGTCGTAGTACTCACGCCAGTCGTACCGGACGCACGGCAGCCGCTCCGGGTCGACCCAGCGCTGCGCCCAGGGGCTGAGCAGGATCGGCATGCAGCTCGTCTCGGGCCGCGGCGGGTTCGGCGCGGGCGGCGTCGGGACCACCGGGGGAG
>NZ_WMLF01000734.1 GCF_014156695.1 Streptomyces durbertensis
GCACGCGGCTCCGCCCCCGAGCCCCCCGACCTCACCCCCGGCAAGGAGTACGTCCTCCTCCTGGAAGACACCGGCGACGCGGCCTACACGCCCGTGAACTCCACCCAGGGCTGGTACGCGGTCGAAGCCGGCGCGGCGATCCCCGGACCCGCCAACGACGTCTCTCTCAGTCCGGGGGTCCGCGAAGCTCTTCACCTGAAGTGACGGGCCGCTCTCCCCGCGTGGAGGGCTAGTCAACTCTTCAAGGAAGTGTTGTCGCGCAGGTTGACGGGCGCGTGGGCGGGGCCGCACATTACCTATCGGTAGGTACCGGCGGTAACACCGCTTCCCCCACGCGGGCGCCGGGACCTTCAGCTCGAGCCGCCTCTTCGTCCCTCACGTGCCGCGCCGTCATGGCCGTACGCCCCACGCTGTTTCGAGAAGAGAGAGCACATGCCGAGATCAGGCCTCCGCAATGTCATGCTCGCATCAGTCGCCGCGCTGGCGATCAGCCTCACCGGCGCCACCGTGACCGCCCAGGCGACCACCACACCGAAGCCGCTCAACTACGTTGCGCTCGGCGACAGTTACAGCGCGGGCTCCGGCGTCCTCCCGGTGGACACCAGCAACCTGCTCTGCCTGCGTTCCAAGGCGAACTACCCCAACGTGATCGCGGCCAGGACCGGCGCCCGTCTGACGGACGTCACCTGCGGCGCCGCCCAGACCAAGCACTTCACGCAGTCCCAGTACCTCGGAGTCGCGCCGCAGCTGAACGCGCTCAAGGCCGACACCGACCTGGTCACCCTCACCATCGGCGGCAACGACAACAACACCTTCATCAACGCCATCCTGGCCTGCGGCTCAGCCGGCCTCCTCAGCGGCGGCAAGGGCAGCCCCTGCAAGGACCGGAACGGCAGCTCCTTCAGCGACCAGATCGAGTCGAACACCTACCCCGCGCTCAAGGCCGCGCTGAAGGCCGTCCAGGACAAGGCGCCCCACGCGCGCGTCGCCGCGCTCGGCTACCCCTGGATCGCCCCGCCCACCGCCGACCCGTCCTGCTTCGCCAAGCTCCCCATCGCCGAAGGCGACATTCCGTACGTGCGCGGCATCCAGGCCCACCTGAACGCGGTCATCAAGCGCGCCGCCGAGGAGACCGGCGCCGTCTACGTGGACTTCGCGCAGGTCTCCGAGGGCCACGACGCCTGCAAGCCCGCCGGCACGCGCTGGATCGAACCGGTCCTCTTCGGCCACACCGCCGTCCCCGTCCACCCCAACGCCCTCGGCGAGAAGCGCATGGCCGAACACGCCATGACCACCCTCGGCCTCAACTGACGCCCCCGCGCGAGCCGCTGACCGTGCGGCCTCCTTCGAGGGGCCGCACGGCCGGCGGCTTGCCGTCGCCCGGCCGGCGTTGACGCGAGGGACGGCATCCCTCACTCAGCGCGGCGCGAGCTCGCGCCGCGATACCGGCTGCCGCGGCCGGTGCGGCGCTGGTCGGGGTCGCGACGGAG
>NZ_WMLF01000735.1 GCF_014156695.1 Streptomyces durbertensis
CCCTACGGCCTGCCCGGCGGGCCAGAGTGGTCCACGGGATGCTCTCCCGGCAGTCAGCTCGGAGGGTGCTCAGGCGCCTCAACCTCGGAGGTCGGCAGAGGCCCCCAGTGGTGCTCGGGCACGCACCGAGCACGAAGTGCCACGGTGTGCCACGTGGTGCTACGGCGGTGCACATGAGCGTTCAGCCCGAAATCACCCAGCGGGACCTGCGTAACCGTTCCCGCGAGATCATGGACGCCATACAGGGCGGCCAGTCGTTCACCGTCACTCGTGACGGACACCCGATCGGCGAGCTCGTCCCGCTGCGGCGACGCCGGCGGTTCGTCTCTCGTCAAGAGTTCGCCGCGATGTCCAGGACGGCGCCCGAAGTCGATCTGGACACGTTCCGCGCCGACCAGGACGCCGCGATGGACACTTCTCAGGATGACCCCTATGCCCGCTGATCGCGCGGTGCACGAGCGCGGAGTCCTTGATACCGACATCATGATTCTGCGCCGGTGGGTGAACCCGGAGGAACTGCCGCACGAGATGGCGATCACCGCCGTCACCTTGGCCGAGCTGTCCGCCGGGCCGCACGAGGTCCGTCGCAACGAAGAACAGAGCGCCTACGACGAGCACAACGAGCGCGCGCGCAGGCTCGATGTCCTGCAACGCGCTGAGAACGAGTTCGATCCCATCCCCTTTGACGCTGAGGCGGCCCGCATCTACGGTCGCATCTGTGCTGCTGTGATCAGCGCAGGGCGGAAGCCTCGTCGGCGAGTGGCCGATTTGATGATCGCTGCCATCGCGGTGGCTGGAGACCTGCCCCTCTTCACTACCAACCCGGACGACTTCAAGGGATTGGACGGGCTCCTCACCGTCGTGCCGGTCACGCGCCCGACGGTCCTGCACGACTGAAGCATTGCTCCGGTGCGGTGGAGTAAGCGGGCTTTCCCGTGAGCGGAGCCAGGAGGTGCGTCACTCGTTCACGTGCCGAGCAATCGAGTCGATCTTCACCGAACGCCCGGGGGAGACACGGCGGTTCTCGTCGGAGTCGGGTCACGCCGGCCAGGGGAGGCGGGCTTGGAGGGTGAAGGTGCCGTCGGTGGTGCCGTGGTGGAGTTCGCCGCCGTCGAGTTCGACGCGTTCGCGTAGGCCGGTGAGGCCGGCGCCGGCGCCGGGGATCTCGGTGGGGGCGAGGCCGACGGGGAGCGGGTTGTCGACGGTGACGGTGAGCGCACCGCCCGGGCTGCCGGCGATGCGGACGTGGACGCGGGCGCCGGAGGCGTGCTTGCGGGCGTTGGTCAGGCCTTCCTGGACGACCCGGTAGGCGGTGCGCTGCGCCTGGGGGCGGAGGTCGCCGGCGCCGGCCAGCGCGCGGAGGGGGTCGCCGTCCCCGGAGCCGGGGTCCGCGTCGGGCGGGCAGGGCAGTTCGGTGGCGATGGTGACCTGCTGGCCGGCGGCGCGGGCCTCGTCGACGAGGGTGGTGATCTCGGCGAGGGTGGGTT
>NZ_WMLF01000736.1 GCF_014156695.1 Streptomyces durbertensis
GTTCCGCTCGGTCGGGGTGTAGCCGTCGTCCTGGGAGGCGACCCGCGGCGCGGCACTGCCCGGGTGAGCGTGCTGCCATGCGTCGGGTCCCTGACCGGCCCCCTGAGTCATCGACCCCTCCACCGTTGTCTGCCGCTGTGCACGCTTGTGAGCATGATCTGGTCCGAGCCAGCCCGGATGCCGTCCGCCCATCATAGGAACGAGCCCCGCGGGTTGCGACGCACCAGGGGGGTGCCGATTGCCGCCATGAAGCGCCGCCACGGGAATTTCTCCTGAATTCTCCGTTTACCCCGTACCGCGAAGAGGTGATCGGCCTTCCGGCGGTCTGTCTTCCGGCTGTCTCCGTCCCGCTGGCCGGTCTTCCGGTGGGCTCTGTTCCGCTGGCCGGTCGTGGCCGGCCGGGTCGGCGGTCACCGGTCGTCGGCGTGGGGCGGGCGCGGCGGGTTGACCTTGGGGCTGCGGCTGCGCCGTTGGGAGGACGTCCGCACGATCAGGTCCGTGGGCATGATGCGCTGGCGCGGCGCGTGGGGCACCGGCGGCCCGCTGGGCCCGGGGGCGGGGCGCCGGTCGTCGCTCTCGATGGCGTCGATCAGGAGTTGGACGACGGTCGTGCCGATGTCGCCCGGTTTGAGGGAGAGCGTGGTGATGGGCGGCTCGGTCGCCGCGTACACCGTGGACTCGCTGCAGCAGACGAGCAGCAGGTCCTCCGGGACGCGCAGGCCGTAGCGGCGGGCGGCGGCGAGCAGGTCGGTGCCGTTCGGGTCGAAAAGCCCGTAGACGGCGTCGGGCCGGTCGGGGCGGGCGAGCAGCCGGTCGGCGGCGACGGCGCCGGCGCGCGGGTCGTGCGCCGGGTACGCCTCGTAGACCGGGTCCTGTCCGACGCGCTCGCACCACCGCAGGTAGGCGCTGGTGGACAGCCGGGTGTAGGTGTCCGTGCTGGTGCCGGTGAGCAGGCCGATGCGGCGGGCGCCGGAGTCGGCGAGGTGGTCGAGGAGATGGGTGACGGCGGCCTCGTGGTCGTTGTCGACCCAGGCGGTGACCGGCAGGGAGTCGGCGGGGCGGCCGTCGGAGACGACGGGGATGCCCTGCTGGACGAGTTCGGTGACCACGGGGTCGTGGTCGGCGGGGTCGATGACAACGGTGCCGTCGAGGGCGACGTTGGACCAGACGTCCAGGGTGCGGTGCCGGGCGGGTGCGGGCAGGATCACCAGCGCGTAGCCGCGGGCGAGCGCGGCGGACGTGGCGGCCCTGACCATGTCGGCGAAGTAGGCGAACTCGGTGAAGGTGAACGGTTCTTCGCCGTAGGTGGTGACCGTGAGGCCGATGAGGCCGGATTTGCCCGTGCGCAGGGTGCGGGCGGCGGCGGAGGGGCGGTAGCCGAGGCGGTCGGCGACCTCTCTGACATGGCGCCGGGTGGCGTCGGGTAGTCGCCCCTTGCCGTTGAGCGCGTCGGAGACGGTCGTGATGGACACGCCTGCTG
>NZ_WMLF01000737.1 GCF_014156695.1 Streptomyces durbertensis
GGCGGGCCTCAGCCCTTGAACGCCTCCGGGCAGCCGGCGCCGCCGCCGGGCAGGTGCTCGTCCGCCCAGCGGGTCAGTTCGACCATCGCCGGACGCAGCGCCATGCCGGCGTCCGTCAGGGCGTAGGAGACGCGCAGCGGCGGGCCCTCGTCGACCGTCCGCAGCACCAGCCCGAGCGAGGCCAGCTCGGCCAGCCGGTCGGACAGCATGCGCTCGCTGATGCCGGGCACGGCCCGGCGCAGTTCGGTGAAGTGGCCGGGACCGCTCATCAGGGCGGCCAGCACCACCCCCGTCCAGCGCTTGCCGAGCACGGCGAACACCCGGGTGACGCCCAGCTCGGGTTCGGTGCAGCCGGCAGCCTTCGGGCCGACGGCCTCTTTGGTGTCCTGCGATCGCTCGGCCATGCCTCCAGGGTACGACAACGACACAAGGGACTGCGGAAAAGTAAGCAACTGTGGTATCAATAGATACAGCGGTTCCCGCACCGGCTTACTCCGGGACCGGGAAGCGGCGGCCCCACCCGACGCCGTGCTCCGCGAACAGCCGGAACGCCCAAGACCGACAGCCCGACACAGCCCGACACAGCCCGGCACACACGCCACACACGCCACACACGCCACACACCACCAAGGAGCCCCCCATGGCCACCCTCCTCCACATCGACTCCTCCCTGAACGGCGACAACTCCGCCTCCCGCGCCGTCACCGCCCTCTACCGCGAGGTGTGGGAAAGCGAGCACCCGGACGGCAAGGTCGTCTACCGCGACCTGGCCGCCGAGCCCGTCCCCCACGTCGACGCCCTCGCCTACTACGCCGGCTACGTCGCCCCCCAGGACCGCACCCCCGAGCAGCGCGAGGCCTACGCCCTCAACGAGGAGCTGATCTCGGAGCTGGAGAACGCCGACGCGATACTCATCGGCGCCCCCATGTACAACTACTCGATCCCCTCCACGCTGAAGGCCTGGCTGGACCGCGTCATCGCCGTGGGCCGCACCTCGATGACCGCGAACCCCACCGCCGCCGGCAAGCCCGTCACCGTCGTGACCAGCCGCGGCGGCTCCTACGCGCCCGGCACCCCGCAGGAGGGCAACGACTTCGTCGAGCCGTACCTGCGCCACGTCCTCGGCAACGGCCTCGGCCTGGACGTCGACTTCATCGTCCCCGAGCTGACGCTGGCCCCGAGCAACCCGGCGATGGCGGAGCTGATCCCGCTCTTCGAGAAGTCCCGCGACCTCGCCCAGGAGCAGGCCCGCAGCAAGGCCGCCGCCCTCGCCGCCCGCCTCACCGCCTGAGCGCCACCCGGGCCACCTGAGCCGGCCCGGCCCCGCCGGTCGCCCGTCCACCCGACGGGCGACCGGCGTTCGCGCGCCCACGCCGGACGCCGAAAACCCCCGCGACGTGCGTTCCGGCCCCGTGGGAGGGTGACGTCGTGACGACGATCGACGGCGGGACGCTGCATCCGTACCGGGTACGGG
>NZ_WMLF01000738.1 GCF_014156695.1 Streptomyces durbertensis
TATAGTATTAAAATATTCTAATCAACAGTCTATCTATATATTAGTATATTATGTTGGATTAGTTCAGTGTTGTTTAGTTTTTTTTTTTTTTTTTTTTTTTTTTTTTCTGAGGTCTCGTGGGCTCGGCGGCGTTCGGTCTGGTCTCGGTGGGCACGGCGTACGCGCACAGTGCCGAGGCGATGATCGTCTGGCGGGCGCTGCTCGGTGTCGCCGGTGCCACGCTGATGCCGTCGACGTTGGCGCTCATCCGCAACATTTTCCCGGACCCGCGTGAGCGCAGCTTCGCGGTCGGCGTGTGGGCGGCGATGACCTCGGCAGGCGCGGCCGTCGGGCCGGTTGTCGGCGGCTTCCTGCTGGAGCACTTCTGGTGGGGCTCGGTGTTCCTGATCAACCTGCCGGTCATGGCGGTGCTGCTGGTGGTCGGCGCCCGGGTGCTGCCGGAGTCCCGCAACCCCGCGCCCGGCCCGTGGGACCTGCCGAGCGTGCTGCTGTCCATGGCGGGCATCGTCGCCGTCGTCTACGCCGTCAAGGAGGGCGCGCTGCACGGCGCCCGGCTGGACGTGCTGGGCGCGGCCGTGGCGGGTGTGCTGCTGCTGGCGGTGTTCGTCCGGCGTCAGCTGCGGCTGCCGGCGCCGCTGCTGAACATGCGGCTGTTCCGGCACCGCGGGTTCAGCGGCGCGGTGCTGGCCGACCTGCTGACCATCCTGGGACTGGCCGGGTTGATCTTCTTCCTGTCGCAGTTCCTGCAACTGGTGCAGGGCCGCAGCCCGTTGGAGGCCGGAATCGCCGAACTTCCGGCGGCACTGGGCTCGGTGACGGCCGGTCTGCTGGCCGGCCGCATCGCCCGCCGCACCTCGGTGCGCGGCGCGGTCAGCGTCGGCCTCGCCGCCGTGGCGGTGGCCATGGGCAGCTGCGCCTGGCTGGCGCAGGACACCGGGTACTGGCTGCTCGGCCCGGTCCTGCTGCTGGTGGGAGTCGGCGCCGGACTCGCCTTCACGGTGACGGCCGACGTCATCCTCTCCAGCGTGCCGAAGGAGGAGGCGGGCGCCGCGTCGGCGGTCTCCGAGACCGCGTACGAGCTCGGTGTCGCCCTGGGCATCGCCGTGCTCGGCTCGATCGTCACCGGTGTCTACCGCGGCTTCGCGCTGCCGCCGCAGGTGTCCGACGCCGCCGCGGAGGAGGCACGCGGATCGCTGGGCGCCGCCGCGGAGGTGGCCGCCACGCTGCCCGGCCAGGCCGGCGACGCGCTGCTGGACGCGGCCCGGGAGGCGTTCACCGACGGCCTGCGGGCCGCGGCCTCACTGAGTGCCGTGGTGCTCGCGGCGGCCGCCGTGCTCGCCTGGTACCTGCTGCGCGGCCAACGCCTGGAGGAGTCGCCGGCGAAGGCGACCGAGCAGGTCGCGGAACCCGTGGCGTAGGGCGGGTGAACACGTGGGCGGGGCGGACG
>NZ_WMLF01000739.1 GCF_014156695.1 Streptomyces durbertensis
CTCCTCCGGTGCCGCTTCTGACCTGCCCGTTCTCGTTGTAGCGCTTGGTGCGCAGCCAGATGTTCTCCCACGCCCGCCTGGAGTAGACCCGGCGGACGTCGTTGTTGTCCCGGCCGGCCGGGTCGGCGGCGATCACGTCGCCGTCCTCGGTGAAGCCGACAACCGTCATCAGATGGCCGGCGGTGCCGTAGCCGGCGCCGTCGAGTTCCTTCGCCAGGAAGGACTGCGAGGTGATGAGCGGGATACCGGCCGCGACCAGCCGTTCCGCCTGCTCCAGGGATGCCAGGCGCGTCACCACGCCCTGCATGTCCTGGTAGGTGGCGGCGTACGCGGTGTTGAAGGGCCAGTTCCCGCAGCCGCCGTACTGGTGGTCGTAGGTGTGGCGGGCGGCGTGGCAGACCTGCGGGTCGTCGTACTCCGGCCGCACCCACGCGAGGTCCTCGGGGGTGGGACGTCGGCCCCAGTACTCGGTGATCATCTGGGTGG
Source organism: Streptomyces durbertensis (assembly GCF_014156695.1). Taxonomy (GTDB): domain Bacteria; phylum Actinomycetota; class Actinomycetes; order Streptomycetales; family Streptomycetaceae; genus Streptomyces; species Streptomyces durbertensis. The sequence continues at coordinate 487 of NZ_WMLF01000739.1, forward strand.
AGGTGGGGCTGCACCAGGCCTCTCCGCCGTTGTCGTACTCGGGGTAGCGGCCGACGTGCACGTTCTGCGAGTAGTGCGGCACCCGGATCTCCACACCGGTGGCCGGTCCCGGCGGGCCGGCCGGCACCTCGAAGCGGTCCGGCACGGCGGACGCCGTCGCGGCCAGACGCCACAACACCGGGACCGCGTCGCTGCCCGGTGCCCGCAGCAGGACGGCACGGAGTTGGACCGAGCCGATGCGCGCCTCCGCGGTGCCGTCGTCGAGCGTGACGGTGTCCGTCCAGACGCTGGTGACGCCGTCCTTCTGCCCGTCGACGGAGGTGCGTCGCGGCACGTCGGGACCGTCTGTGGAGGTCCACACGCCGAGCACGTACCAGGGGCTGCGGCCGCCGGTGGTGTAGCCGACGCGGACCTCGACACGCAGCCAGGTGCCGGGCGGCGTGTGCGCGTTCCACGACGGCAGCACCTCGGTCGCCGGATGCGGCAGCGCCCGCACCGGGCCGGTCCACCGGGCGTACTCCCAGGCGGTGGTGGTCGTGCCGCCGTGCGGGTCCTCGTACTCGACGGTGCCCTGGGGCGTGCGCAGGCACACGCCGGCGCGGCGGCCCGGCGCCAGGGCGACGCCCTCGGCGAGGCCGGCACGCCAGTCGCGGCGGCTGGTCCAGGTGTGGCGGGAGAGGGTGTCGGGCTCGGCGCCCGGCGTGGTGGGCCCGTCGGTGGTCCGGCCCCGGACGGGCACGGCCAGCGCCGGCGAGGCCGGGGACCCCGGGGACAGGGCAAAGGCCAGGCCCACGGCGGCGGTGGCGGCGAGGACGGTGCGGCGGGAGGCGGGAGTGCTGCTGCTCATACGTTCCCCCAGTCGGTTGCTGGTTCGGTGCGCGCGGCGTCGGTGCCCACGGGTTCGGGGCACACGGCGTCGGTGCGCGGGGGTGGTCGGGGTGGGCACGCGGCTTCCACTATCGCGGGAGGTGGGGCGGTGGACCAGTG
>NZ_WMLF01000074.1 GCF_014156695.1 Streptomyces durbertensis
TGTGTATAAGAGACAGGCCTATGCCGTACCACGACCTTCCCCGCCCGGGGCGTGCGTCCTTACCAGCCCGGGGGCGCACGCCGGCGGCGACCGGCCGGGGCCGGGTGGGGGAACACTCCAGCGAGGTAACCTCTCAGGCATGCGTGCGCTCCTAGTGGTCAACCCGAAAGCCACCACCACCAGTACGCGGACCCGTGACGTGCTGACGCACGCGCTCGCCAGCGACCTCAAGCTGGAGGTGGCCACCACGGAGTACCGGGGGCACGCCCGCGACCTGGCCCGGGAGGCCGCGGCGGGCGGCGAGATCGAGCTGGTGATCGCGCTCGGCGGCGACGGCACCGTCAACGAGGTCGTCAACGGCCTGCTGCACGCGGGCCCGGACCCGGACCGGCTGCCGGGGGTGGCCGTGGTGCCGGGCGGTTCGACGAACGTGTTCGCGCGGGCTCTGGGGCTGCCCAACGATGTCGTGGAGGCCACCGGCGCGCTGCTCGACGCGCTCGAGTCCCGGCGGTCGCGGCACATCGGGCTCGGGTTGGCCGCCGGCACGGAGGGCTCGGACGACGCGGCCGTTCCCGGGCGCTGGTTCACCTTCTGCGCCGGGTTCGGCTTCGACGCCGGTGTGGTGGGCCGGGTCGAACAGGCACGGGAACGCGGCAGGAGATCCACCCACGCCCTCTACGTCCGGCAGGCGCTGCGCCAGTTCCTCGGGGAACCGCACCGCCGGAAGGGGACGATCACGCTCACGGTTCCGGGGCAGGAGCCGGTTCACGAGCTGGCGTTGTCCATAGTCTGCAACACCGCTCCCTGGACCTACCTGGGGAATCGTCCGGTGTACGCGGCGCCGCGGGCCTCGTTCGACTGCGCGCTGGACGTGCTCGGTCTGGCGAGGTTGTCGACCGGGGCCGTGACCCGTTACGGCACCCAGCTGCTCACCTCGTCGCCCGAGCGCGGGCTGCGTGGCAAGCACGCGGTGACACTGCACGACCTCACGGAGTTCACCTTGGAATCGCAGGCGCCACTGCCGTTTCAGATGGACGGTGACCACCTGGGGCTGCGTCGGAGCGTCACCTTCACAGGCGTACGCCGTGCACTGCGTGTGATTGTGTAAGTAGAAGCCTCCAAAGTCCTTCCAGTCGAACGTTTAGGCCAGTCTCCACCCACTAGAAGTACGGCTGTGAGCCAGGCGACACCAAGGAATCGAAAAAAACTTGCCGGAAGGGCTTGTATCCGTCGCCGAGGTTTGCGAGTCTCTTCTTGGCGATCGGGAGAGCCCACAGGGCCCCTTGAGAGCCGGAATTCCCTCCACGCAGCAGACATGGGACCCGCATCACATTATCCGTGCGGATCTTCCGTTGCCCAGGGATTCGTGAAAGCGTTCACATTCACAAGCAACCTTTTCGAAACACAGGAGATGGAGCAGCCATGGACTGGCGTCACCGCGCCGTTTGCCGCGAGGAAGACCCCGAGCTCTTCTTCCCCATCGGCAACACCGGTCCTGCGCTGTTGCAGATCGAGGAAGCCAAGGCCGTCTGCCGCCGCTGCCCCGTTCAGGAGCAGTGCCTGCAGTGGGCCCTGGAGTCCGGCCAGGACTCCGGTGTGTGGGGTGGCCTGAGCGAGGACGAGCGCCGCGCGATGAAGCGCCGCGCCGCCCGCAACCGTGCGCGCAAGGCCACCGCCTGACGCGCCCCACCCCCTCGCCTGCTGCCCCCCGAGACGCAGCATCGCAGTGCACCGGGTGAGCACACCCGCACGCACTCACCACATCGGCCGAACCCCGGCCCGTCCCCGACGGGCCGGGGTTTGCCGTGTGTGCCGGCACGCACGGGAGTGCGGGCGGGTGCGCGGATGACGGCGCACGCCGGGGCGCCTACGCCGGCGGCCGGAAACGAACCAGAAGCGAGCCGGCAGCGTCGCCGCGCGCCGACAACCCGTCAGCGACGTCCGGCGCCCAGCGGGATGTCAAACGTGACGCGGGTGCCGCGTTCCTCCCCCGGCGCCATGCCGAAGGCGCCGCCCAACTCGCCCTCGACCAGGGTCCGCACGATCTGCAGTCCGAGATTGCCGGCGGTGTGCGCGTCGAAGCCGGGCGGCAGGCCCTTGCCGTCGTCCTGGACCGTCACCAGGAGCCGGTCCTTGCCGGGCGGGCCGCCGCGGACGGCGCCCACCTCGACCGTGCCGTGCTCGCCGGGACCGAAGCCGTGTTCCAGCGCGTTCTGGAGCACTTCGGTGAGCACCATGGACAGCGGCGTGGCGACCTCCGCGTCCAGGATGCCGAACCGCCCGCTGCGCCGGCCGACGACCTTGCCCGGGGAGATCTCCGCCACCATCGCCAGCACCCGGTCGGCGATGGCGTCGAACTCCACACGCTCGTCGAGGTTCTGGGAGAGCGTCTCGTGCACGATGGCGATCGAGCCGACCCGGCGCACGGCCTCCTCCAGCGCCTCCCGGCCCTCCTCGGAGCCGATCCGCCTGGCCTGGAGGCGCAACAGGGCGGCCACCGTCTGGAGGTTGTTCTTCACCCGGTGGTGGATCTCCCGGATGGTGGCGTCCTTGGTGATCAACTCTCGTTCGCGGCGGCGGAGTTCGGTGACGTCCCGCAGCAGCACGAGAGAACCGATTCTGCTGCCCTTCGGCTTGAGCGGGATGGCACGCAGCTGCACCACGCACTCGTCCCCGTCGATCTCCGCCTCGCGCGGCGCCCAGCCGCTGGCCAGCTTCACCAGGGACTCGTCGATCGGCCCGCGCGAGGGCGCGAGCTGCGCGGTCGTCTGCCCGAGGTGCAGCCCGACCAGGTCGGCCGCCAGGCCCAACCGGTGGTAGGCGGACAGCGCGTTGGGGCTGGCGTACTGGACGACGCCGTCGGCGTCCAGCCGGATCAGGCCGTCCCCCACGCGGGGCGAGACGTCCATGTCGCCCTGCTGCTCGTCGAAGGGGAACTCGCCGGCGGCGATCATCTGGGCCAGGTCGGAGGCGCTCTGGAGGTAGGTCAGTTCCAGCCGGCTGGGGGTGCGCACGGTCAGCAGGTTGGTGTTGCGGGCGATCACGCCGAGCACCCGGCCGGCCCGCCGCACGGGGATCGACTCGACCCGCACGGGCACCTCCTCCCGCCACTCCGGGTCGCCCTCGCGGACGATGCGCCCCTCGTCCAGCGCGGAGTCCAGCAGCGGCCGCCGGCCCCGGGGCACCAGGTGGCCGACCATGTCGTCCTGGTAGGAGGTGGGCCCGGTGTTGGGCCGCATCTGGGCCACGGAGACGTACCGGGTGCCGTCCCTGGTCGGCACCCACAGCACGAGGTCCGCGAAGGACAGGTCCGACAGCAGCTGCCACTCGGAGACGAGCAGGTGCAGCCATTCGAGGTCGGACTCGCCGAGCGCGGTGTGCTGGCGTACGAGGTCGTTCATGGAGGGCACGGCCCGAGCCTAGCCGGTGCCCGCGCCGGGGCCGGCACCCGGCGCGACGGCCGGCCGGAGGCCCGTGCAGGGTCGCGAGGAGGCCCGTGCGGGGCCGGCGCCGCCCCTGCGGCGAACCTTTTTGTTCAAGGCATGGACAGATCTGCCTGGTCTAGTCCAGAATGGCATCGAAACAAAGACTTCTGCCCTCCCCGCACAGGAGGGCGGAACGAGACCGATGCGCTCTCTGCCCTGACCGCGCACCGGTCTCCGATCGCTCCGGGCTGCGGTGCCGGGTTGGGTTGAGGGTCCCTCCCAGGCGCCGCGGCCCGAAGTGTTTTCCGGGTCGGCCGCCCTTCTCGCCGGTCAGGTCGGGCCCGCGGGCACGGACGCGCCGCGTTCGACTTTCGAACACAGGAAGCCGTGAACACCAAGCGCCACGAGCCGGTCCCCGCCTGTGTGCGGGGACCGGCTCGTGCTGTGGAGGGCCTGTGCGATGACCGGCCTGTACGGTGACCGGCCTGTGCGGTGACCGGCCTGTGCGGTGACCGGCCTGTGCGGTGAAGGGCCTCAGTCCGCCGTCAGCCGGCCGGCGATGACCTCGGCGGCGGCCGTACCGCAGACCCGCGCGGCGCCGTGGGTGCTGATGTGCAGCGCGCCGCGCGGCGGTGCCTGAGGCACTCCCATCTCCACCACAACCGTCTCCGGCCGGGCGGCGACAAGCGCGTCCAGCAGCGCCGTCATCCACGGGTGGCGGTGCGCGTCCCGGACGACGGCGACGATCCGCCGGTCGCCGGCCTCGGACAGCACCCGCCGCAGCGCGGCCTCCACGTCGTCGACCTGGTCGCGGCCGAAGTCACCGGTACGGGTGCCCGGCAGCAGCCTGGCCAGTTCGGCCGCGACGCCCCAGGGCGTCTCGTCGCCGACGGCGATGTTCGCCATCGGGGTGAGCGCCGCGACGTAGGGCGGCTCGACGGGCGGGGTGTAGGACTCCGCCCCGGTGACCCGAAGCGCGCGCCGCGCGGCGACAAGTCCGACCTCGGGCTCCGGTGCGTCCCCCTCCCCCGCACCGGAGCCCTCGGCGGTCCAGCGGGCCAGGTCGCGGACCCGGCCGGCGGCCTCGGCCAGCCGCTCCTCCGGAAGCTCGCCGGAGCGCACGGCGGTGACCAGGGCGTCCCGCAGCCGCAGCACGATGTCCTCGTCCGCCAGTCCGCCGCCGACGCAGATGGCGTCGGCGCCGGCGGCCAGCGCGAGGACCGTGCCGCGCTCGATGCCGTGGGTGTCGGCGATGGCCTTCATCTCGACGGCGTCGGTGACGATCAGGCCGTCGAAGCCGAGCCCGCCGGAGGTGACGGGCGCGCGGAGCAGCCCGGTGAGCGCCGAGTGGCTGAGGGTGGCGGGAAGCGCGGCGTCCAGCGCGGGCAGCAGGATGTGGGCGCTCATCATCACCTTGGTGCCCGCGGCGACGGCGGCCCGGAACGGTACGAGCTCCCGGGTGCTGAGCGTGCTCAGGTCGGCGTCGATGCGGGGCAGCGCGTGGTGGGAGTCGACGTTGGTGTCGCCGTGGCCGGGGAAGTGCTTGGTGCAGGCGGCGACGCCGACGGACTGCATGCCCTGGATGTAGGCGGTGGTGTGGCGGGCGACGAGCCGGGGGTCGGCGCCGAAGGAGCGCACGCCGATGACGGGGTTGCCGGGGTTGGAGTTGACGTCCGCCGAGGGCGCCCAGTTGAGGTTGACGCCGCAGGCGGCGAGGCGGCGGCCGAGTTCCCGGGCGACCCGGCGGGTCAGTTCCGGGTCGTCGACGGCGCCGAGGGCGAGGTTGCCGGGGAAGGAGGAGCCGGTGCGCACCTCCAGCCGGGTGACGTCGCCGCCCTCCTCGTCGATGGCCACGAGCACGTCGGGGCGTACGGCGCGGAGTTGCGTGGTGAGCGCGGCGAGCTGCTCCGGGGACCGGATGTTGCGGCCGAAGAGGCCGACGGCGGCGAGGCCGTCGTCGAGGCGGCGCAGCAGCCAGTCGGGGGCGGTGGTGCCGACGAATCCCGGTTGCAGGACGGCGAGCGCGTCCCGGGTGACGGTGTCGGTCTCGGACACGAGCGTGGTCATGCGGTCCTATCCCTTCACTGCGCCGGAGGTGAGGCCGGCCGCCATCTTCTTCTGCACGATCATGAAGAAGATGACCACGGGCACGGCGATGATCACGGAACCCGCCATCAGACCGCCGTAGTCGGTGCCGCGGTCGGTGGTGAAGTTCATCAGCCACACGTTCAGGGTGTACTTGTCGTTGTCCTGCATGAGGACGTAGGCGAACAGGTACTCGTTCCAGGCGGTGATCAGGGCGAAGATCGAGGCGGCGGCGAGGCCGGGGGCGAGCAGCGGGAAGATCACCCGCCAGAACGCACCCATTCGGGAGCAGCCGTCGACCATCGCCGACTCCTCCAGCTCCTTGGGCACGTTGACGACAAAGCCGCGGATCATCCAGATGCTGAACGGCAGCACGGACACCAGGTAGACGACGATGACGCCCCAGTACTCGTTGAGCGCGCCCATCGCGTTGAGCTGCACGTAGATGGGGATGAGCATCGCGGTCGGCGGCAGCACCTGGACCAGGATGAGCACCATCATGAACGGCTTGCGGCCGATGAAGTTGAAGCGGCCGATGGCGTACGCGGCGATGGTGCCGAGCACGATGGCGCCCAGTACGGACGTCACGCAGATGATGAGGCTGCTCTGGATCGCGGTCCAGAAGAAGCGGGTCTCGCTGGCGCGGACGAAGTTGTCGAAGGTGATCGAGGTCGGCAGCAGCGACTGGTCGTAGCTGCGGATCTCGTGGTTCGGGCGGAAGGCGCTGATCAGCAGCCAGTAGACCGGGAAGGCCATCATCACGAAGGCGATCAGGCCGACGACGTTGTAGCCGATGCGGCGCTTCTTGCGGTCGGGCCGCAGCACCGCCTTGGCGGGCGGCTGGACCGGCGGGGTGCCGCCGGCCTCCGGGGCCTTGAGTGTGGAGGTGGGGGCGCTCACTCGACTTCTCCCGTCTTGAGCAGCTGGCGCAGGTAGTAGACGGCCACCCCGGACAGCAGCAGCACGGTGATCAGGGCGATGGCGGTGCCCTGGCTGAACGAGGAGCTGGAGAAGGCCTTCTGGAAGGAGTAGATGCCCAGGAGTTCGTACTCCGGCTCGGGCTTGTTGCCGCGCATCAGGAAGACCTGGCCGAAGACGTTGAAGTCCCAGATCACGGAGAGCGTGGCGACCATCTGGAAGACGGGCTTGATGACCGGGAAGATCACGTGCTTGAAGACGCCCCAGCGGCCGGCGCCGTCGAGCTGCGCGGCCTCCTCCAGTTCCTGCGGGACCTGGGTGAGCGCGGCGTACAGGGTGACGACGACAAACGGGATGGCGCCCCAGACGACAACGGCGGCGATGACGCCGAAGCCCTGCCAGGGGTTGAGGAACCAGTTGTGGCCCTGGAAGTCGAGGCCGGGGATCTTGCTGAGCGTGCTGTTGATGACGCCGTAGTCGGAGTCGGCGAGCCAGCGGAAAATCGAGGTGGCGACGAGGAGCGGCATGGACCAGGCGGCGACGAGCGCCCCGGTCAGCAGCAGCCGGACCCAGGTCGACATGCGCTGCATCATCATGGCGAGCAGCAGGCCGAGGCCCATGGTGAGGGTGACGCAGACGACCATGAACAGGACCGTCTTGAAGGTCACCGACCAGAAGTGGGAGTCGGCGAGGATCGCGCTGAAGTTCTCGAAGCCCACCCACGGCGGGGTGGCGCCGGTCCACAGTTCGCGGCGCCCCATGTCCTGGAAGGACATGATCACCGTCTTGACCAGCGGCCAGGCGAAGACGGCGGCGATCGCGACGATGGCCGGTCCGATGAGGAAGTAGGGCAGGAGGCCGCCGGATGTGGAGCCGCCGGGACGGCGTGCTCTCCCCTTGTCCTTCCCGGGCCCGCCGGTCCCACCCGGGGGCGGGGAGTCGGCTACCGGTGGTTCGGCGGCTTTGGTGTCGGCGGCAGTCACTGTGCTGGCCTTCCGTCTTGTCTGTTCACCCGTGGACGCGCGGGCGGAGGCGAGTGGTCAGCCCCCGCCCGCGCGTGTCGTGTCCGGCCGGTCAGGCTTCGCTGTTGATCAGTTCGTTGATCTTGGCGTCGGCCTTCTTGGTCGCGGCCTCGACGGAGCCGCCACGGACGACCTCGAGCAGCATGTTCTCCAGCACGAGCTGCTTCTCGATCGCGGTCCAGCCGGGCGCGATCGGGGTGAACCAGGCGTCCGGCACCGCGTTGGCGATCGGCGCGGTCTCCGGGTTGTTCTTCAGCGGCTCGAGCTGCTTGGTGTTGTTCGGCAGGATGTTCTTGGAGGCCAGCACCTCCATGGACTTGGCGCTGGTGAACATCGAGATCCACTCTTCGCCGAGGTCCTTGACCTTGGACTTCTCGATGACCGCGAGGTCCGAGCCGCCGATGAAGGACGGCAGCGCCTTGCCGTTCGGGCCGGGCATGCCGGCCGTGGCGATCTTGCCTTCGAGCTTGGGGTTGCCGCTCTCACCGGTGACGACGGAGCCGGCCTCCCAGCCGTTGCCGTAGATCAGGGCCGCCTTCTCGTTGGCCATGACGTTGGCGTGGTCCTGCTCGTCCTTGGTCTTGTCGGCGTTGTTGTACGTGTTGACCAGGTCGACGAAGTGCTTGATGCCCTTCTGCGACTCGGGGCTGGAGAGGTTGCCCTTCCACTCCTTCTTGCCCTCGTCGTACTCGGCGATGCTGCCGTTGTACGCCGCGACGTAGGACATGGCCGCGTACCAGTACTTGCCCGGCAGGTAGAGCGAGGAGAACGCCTTGTCCTTGCCGTACTCGTCGCCGACCTTGTCGAGGGCCTTCTTCAGGTCGTCCTCGGTCTGCGGGAGCTCCTTGGAGCCGGTCGCCTTCTCGAACATCTCGGTGTTCAGGATCGCGACGCGGGCGCCGGCGTAGTAGGGCACGCAGTAGAGCTTGCCCTCGAAGCTGCAGGTGTCCTTCAGGCCCTGGATCCAGGTGTCCGAGTTCTCGTACTTCTTCTCGTCGATCTCGGCCAGGGCGCCGTTGAGGATGTAGGTCATCGTCTCGGTGTTGCCGAGTTCGACGACGTCCGGGAACTTGCTGCCGCCCAGGGCGGTGTCGAGCTTCTTGGCCTTGTCACCCCACTGCTGGTACTGGACCTTGACGTCCACCTTGGGGTACTTCTTCTTGAACTGGGCGTTGACGTCCTTGACCAGTTCCGGCCAGGTGCTCTCCGCGTCGTTCATCAGCCACACGGTGAGCGTCTCGTCCCGGTCCTTCGGGTCCTTGGACGAGTTGTCGCTGTCGCCACCGCAGGCGGCCAGCGAGGCCATCATCGCGACGGCTCCGATGGCCGCTATGAGCTTGCGCTGCACGTCACACCCTCCTCGGGGATGCCAATGATCTCCCGCCCACCGCGGAGGCACACAACGAGCACTGCCCGTGGGGCTGGGACGCTGGCCCAAATGGTCTGGACCAGTGCCCCGCAGCTTGGCCTAGACCTTTGGGGGTGTCAAGAGAGTACGAAAGGCCCGGACCGGTCCGTTATCGGACCGACACGTACCTCAGTGGCCGCCGCGCCACCGCCCGTTGGGAAGAACCGACACGCCGGTGACACGCCCCTGGTCAGCGCGGCGGAAGCCACCTTTAATGGTGTAGACCAAACGGCTCCGGACCGGGACGGGACCGGGACCGCGCTCGCGGTGTATAAGAAGGGGCAGCCCAGCCTCCTCCGCCGGCGGCGCGGTACGGCCCGGCAGGGCGGGCCCGGGCCCGGCGGCACCCCGCCGTCAGGCGGATGGCTGGAACCGGGACCCACCACCCGCCGGGAACGGTCGGCGCGGGTCGCAACACAGGAGTCGGAGGAAGCGGTGACGGCAGCAGCACAACACGGGCCGGACGGACGGACGGCGGCCGAGAACGGCCCGGCCGGCGCCACCAGGACCGCCCGTGTACCCAAGTACTACCGGCTCAAGCGTCATCTCCTGGAGATGACCGAGACCATGCCGCCCGGCACCCCGGTCCCACCCGAGCGGACGCTGGCGACGGAGTTCGACACCTCCCGCACCACCGTCCGCCAGGCGCTCAGCGAACTGGTCGTCGAGGGCCGGCTGGAGCGCATCCAGGGCAAGGGCACCTTCGTCGCCAAGCCCAAGGTCTCCCAGGCACTCCAGCTGACCTCCTACACCGAGGACATGCGCGCCCAGGGCCTGGAGCCGACCTCCCAGCTGCTGGACATCGGCTACGTGACGGCCGACGAACGGCTCGCCGCGCTGCTCGGCGTGCCGGCCGGCGGCCGCGTGCTGCGCATCGAACGGCTGCGGCTGGCCAGCGGCGAGCCGATGGCCATCGAGACCACCCACCTGTCCCAGAAGCGCTTCCCCGCCCTGCGCCGCAGCCTCGTGCGCTACTCCTCGCTCTACACCGCGCTCTCCGAGGTCTACGGCGTCCACCTCGCCGAAGCCGAGGAGACCATCGAGACCTCGCTGGCCACCCCGAGGGAGGCCGGGCTGCTCGGCACGGACGTGGGCCTGCCGATGCTGATGCTCTCCCGGCACTCCTTCGACCGGGACGGCGAGCCCGTGGAGTGGGTGCGCTCGGTCTACCGGGGCGACCGCTACAAGTTCGTCGCCAGGCTCCAGCGCCCGGCGGACTGAGGACCCGGCCCGTCGAAGTGACCCGGGAGCGGCGCCGTGTGAGGGGCGGCGGGCGTCCGGTGAGCGCGCCGCCCCTCGCCGGGGCCCGCGTGTCCGCCTACCGGACGGCCGACGCCGTTCGGCGCAGAACCCGACCGCTCGTCGGCCGGTCGACAGTCGACCTGATGACGCCCCGCCACCACCGGCCTTAGATTTCCTGCGCGTTTTCACAGATCAGCAGACGCGGCCGCCCCCGGCCACAACGCCCGGGCGGGCGCGCACGCGCAGGAACGGAGCCGCGTCATGTCCGAGCGCGCCGCAGCGCCACCCGACCGGACCGGTCAAGCGGTCCGACGCCGTATGTCCCCCGCCGCGGTCGCGGGCTGGGCCGCCGTCGCCGTGGCCGGCGGACTCGGCTGGAGCATGCTGGCGCTGGCCCGCGGCGAGGAGATCTCGGCGGCCTGGATGGTCGCCGCCGCCCTGGGCACGTACGCCATCGCGTACCGCTTCTACTCGCGCTTCATCGCCACCCGGGTGCTGCGCGTCGACAAGCACCGCGCGACCCCGGCCGAACGGCTCGACAACGGCGTGGACTTCCACCCCACCGACCGCCGGGTGCTCTTCGGCCACCACTTCGCGGCGGTCGCCGGCGCGGGACCACTGGTGGGGCCCGTGCTCGCCGCGCAGATGGGCTACCTGCCCGGCACGATCTGGATCATCGTCGGCGTCATCTTCGCCGGCGCCGTCCAGGACATGGTCACGCTGTTCTTCTCCACCCGGCGCAACGGCCGCTCGCTCGGGCAGATGGCCCGCGACGAGATCGGCCCGTTCGGCGGCGCGGCGGCGCTGGTCGCGGTGTTCGCCATCATGATCATCCTGCTCGCGGTGCTCGCCCTGGTCATCGTGAACGCGCTCGCCCACTCCCCCTGGGGCGTCTTCTCGATCGGCATGACCATCCCGATCGCCTTCTTCATGGGCTTCTACCTGCGGATCCTGCGCCCCGGGCGGGTCACCGAGGTCTCGGTGATCGGGGTGCTGCTGCTCCTGCTGGCGATCGTCGCCGGCGGCTGGGTGGCCGAGTCCTCCTGGGCCGACACCTTCACGCTCTCCCCGGGCGCGCTGGTGCTGTGGATGGTCGCCTACGGCTTTGTGGCCTCGGTGCTTCCGGTGTGGATGCTGCTGGCGCCCCGCGACTACCTGTCGACGTTCATGAAGGTCGGCACGATCGTCCTGCTGGCCATCGGTGTGCTCGTCGCGATGCCGACCCTGAAGATGCCCGCCGTCACCGACTTCGCCGCCCGGGGCGACGGGCCGGTCTTCGCCGGCTCGCTCTTCCCGTTTGTCTTCGTCACCATCGCCTGCGGCGCGCTCTCCGGTTTCCACTCGCTGGTCGCCTCCGGCACCACGCCGAAGATGATCCAGAAGGAGACGCAGGTCCGCATGGTCGGCTACGGCGCCATGCTCACCGAGTCGTTTGTGGCCGTGATGGCGATGATCGCCGCCTGCATCATCGACCCCGGGCTGTTCTTCGCCATCAACTCCCCCTCGGGGATGATCGGTTCGACCGTGGAGGCGGCGTCGGCGGCGGTGGCGGACTTCGGGTTCACCATCTCGCCGCAGGAGTTGGCGGCGGCGGCCGCGGCGGTCGAGGAGGAGAGCCTGCTCTCCCGCACCGGGGGCGCCCCCACGTTCGCGCTCGGCATGTCGGAGATCTTCTCGGCGGTCGTCGGCGGCAGCGCGATGAAGGCGTTCTGGTACCACTTCGCGATCATGTTCGAGGCGCTGTTCATCCTGACCACCCTGGACGCCGGCACCCGCGTCGGCCGCTTCATGCTCCAGGACACCCTCGGCAACCTCTACAAGCCGTTCCGGCAGGTCAGCTGGGCACCGGGGGTGTGGTTCACCAGCGCGGTCGTCGTCGGCGCCTGGGGCTACTTCCTGTGGGTCGGCGTGCACGACCCGCTCGGCGGCATCAACCAGCTCTTCCCGCTCTTCGGCATCGCCAACCAACTGCTCGCCGCCGTCGCGCTGGCCGTCTGCACCACGCTGCTGGTCAAGTCCGGGCGGCTGAAATGGGCGTGGGTCACCGGCGTCCCGCTCGCCTGGGACGTCGCCGTCACCCTCACCGCGAGCTGGCAGAAGATCTTCTCCGGTAACCCGCGCGTCGGCTTCTTCACCCAGCGGCAGGTCTACCAGGACGGCATCAACGCCGGCCAACTCATCCCGCCCGCGAAGGACATGGGCGAGATGCGGACCATCGTCACCAACTCGACGGTCGACGGGGTGCTGGCGGCGCTGTTCGCGGTCCTGATCATCGTGGTGATCCTGGACGCCGGACGGGTCTGCTACCGCGCCATCCGCCACCCGGAGCAGGTCCGGCTGCACGAGGCGCCGTTCGAGCAGTCGCGGATCGTCGCACCCGCCGGACTGTTCGCGACGGCCGAGGAGAAGGCCGAACTGGCCGCCGCCGAGGCCGCCGCGCGGAGCGCCGGGTCCGGGCCCGGCTCCGGGGCCGCTGAAGGCCCCGGGGACGAGCGCCCCGAGCCGGTGGGGAGGCGGACGTGAGGCGGACCGCGCGGCTGCGGGCGCTGGCCGCCCGCGCCCGGTGGTTCTGGCGGGAGGCCACCGGCGAGGCCGCGTACGACCGCTACGTGGAACACGCCCGCCGGCAGGCGCCCGGCGTGGCCGTGCTCAGCCGGCGCGAGTTCGAGCGGCGCCGGACGGACGCCAGGGAGGCCGACCCGCGCGAGGGCTTCCGCTGCTGCTGAGCCCCGCCCCCGGTGGGGCAAAGGTGCCGCAGACGACACAACATATGGGGGTGCACCCACAGGGCACCACTAGATGTATGCTCTTCCTCGCCGCTGACGCAGGGGAACCCGGTGAGACTCCGGGACTGTCCCGCAACGGTGAGCGCCGGCCTTCCACGGCTCCGGCGCGAGTCCGAGTACCTGCCGGCGGCCTTCGAAGACGTCCGGGTCTCGTGGGATGGGCTGAGGGACGCCGTCTGACACGCCGTACGGCCATGGGGTCGTGCCGGCGCGTCATGTGCGCGCTCCCCCGCCCACCCGCGCAGGCCATGCCGAGCGAGGGAGAGCACGCCCCGTGACCATCGCACCCGCGGAGCCGGTGTCAGCGGCACTGCTGCGCACACTGACCGACCTGACCGCCGACCTGACCGCGACCGAGCCCGGCAGGGTGGCCGCCGCCGCGCTGCGCGGCCGGCACGCCGGTTCGGACGAGGCCGAGCTGCGGTCGCTGGCCGTCGAGGCGGCGGCCGGGCTGATCGGTGACGAGCCGCAGTACTCCCGGCTCGCCGCGCGCCTGTTGACGCTTGCCATCCGGGAGGAGGCGGCCGGCCAGGGGGCGGTGTCCTTCTCCGCCTCGGTGGCCGTCGGGCACCGCGAGGGTCTGATCGCCGACTCCACCGCCGCGTTTGTCGCGCGGCACGCGCCCGCGCTCGACGACCTCGTCGAGCGGGCGCTGGCCGAGGGCGCGGACGACCGCTTCGGCTACTTCGGGCTGCGGACCGTGCACTCCCGCTACCTGCTGCGGCACCCGATGACCCGGCAGGTCGTCGAGACCCCCCAGCACTTCCTGCTGCGGGTCGCCTGCGGCCTGGCGGACACCGGCAACCCCGGGAACTCCGGGAGCAGCGACGAGAGCGCCGCGCTGGCCGAGGTCGCCGAGCTGTACCGGCTCACCAGCACGCTCTCCTACCTGCCGTCCTCCCCCACGCTGTTCAACTCCGGCACCCGGCACCCGCAGATGTCCTCCTGCTACCTGCTGGACTCGCCGCTGGACGAGCTGGACTCCATCTACGACCGCTACCACCAGGTGGCCCGGCTGTCGAAGCACGCCGGCGGCATCGGGCTGTCCTACTCCCGTATCCGCGCCCGCGGTTCGCTGATCCGGGGCACCAACGGCCACTCCAACGGCATCGTGCCGTTCCTGCGGACGCTGGACTCCTCGGTCGCCGCCGTCAACCAGGGCGGCCGGCGCAAGGGCGCCGCCTGCGTCTACCTGGAGACCTGGCACGCGGACATCGAGGAGTTCCTGGAGCTGCGCGACAACACCGGCGAGGAGGCGCGGCGGACCCACAACCTGAACATCGCGCACTGGATCCCGGACGAGTTCATGCGCCGCGTGGAGGCCGACGGCCAGTGGTCGCTGTTCTCCCCGGTGGACGTGCCGCAGCTCGTCGACCTGTGGGGCGAGGAGTTCGACGCCGCCTACCGGGCCGCCGAGGAATCCGGTCTGGCCGTCCGGTCCGTGCCGGCGCGGCAGCTGTACGCCCGCATGATGCGCACCCTCGCGCAGACCGGCAACGGCTGGATGACGTTCAAGGACGCCGCCAACCGCACCGCCAACCAGACCGCCGAGCCCGGCCGCGTCGTGCACTCCTCGAACCTGTGCACCGAGATCCTGGAGGTCACCGACGACGGCGAGACCGCCGTGTGCAACCTCGGCTCGGTCAACCTCGCCGCGCACCTCGGCGACGACGGCGACATGGACTGGGAGCGGCTGGACAGCACCGTCCGCACGGCCGTCACCTTCCTCGACCGGGTGGTGGACATCAACTTCTACCCCACCGAGCAGGCGCGGAACTCCAACGCCCGCTGGCGCCCGGTGGGTCTGGGCCTGATGGGCCTCCAGGACGTCTTCTTCCGGCTCCGGCTGCCGTTCGACTCCCCCGAGGCGAAGGCGCTGTCCACCCGGATCTCCGAGCGGATCATGCTCGCCGCCTACGAGGCGTCCGCCGACCTCGCCGAGCGGCACGGTCCGCACGAGCGCTGGTCCGCCACCCGCACCGCGCGCGGCGTCCTGCACCCCGACCACTACCCGGACGCCGCCCCGGCGTGGCCGGAGCGGTGGGAGGCGCTGCGGACGCGGATCGCCCGCACCGGGATGCGCAACTCGCTGCTGCTGGCCATCGCGCCCACCGCGACGATCGCCTCCATCGCCGGCGTCTACGAGTGCATCGAGCCGCAGGTGTCCAACCTCTTCAAGCGCGAGACGCTCAGCGGTGAGTTCCTGCAGGTCAACACCTACCTGGTGGAGGAGCTGAAGCGGCTGGGCCGCTGGGACGACACGGCCAGGCAGGCGCTGCGGGAGGCCAACGGCTCGGTGCAGGAACTGCCCGGACTGCCCGAGGACGTGCGGGCGCTGTACCGCACGGCGTGGGAGGTCCCGCAGCGGGCGCTGATCGACCTGGCCGCCGCCCGCACCCCGTACCTGGACCAGAGCCAGTCGCTCAACCTCTTCATGGCCGCGCCGACCATCGGCAAGCTCAGCTCGATGTACGCCTACGCCTGGAAGCGCGGCATCAAGACCACCTACTACCTGCGGTCGCGGCCGGCGACGCGGATCGCCCAGTCGGCCCGGTCCTCCGCCGCCGCCCAGCTGCCCGCCCAGCAGTCGGCGCCCGCCGAGGACGCCGTCGCCTGCTCCCTTGAGAACCCCGAGTCCTGCGAGGCCTGCCAGTGAACACCCCCGTCGAGACCGAAGCCGGCACCGCCGCAGGTGAGACCGCCACGGCCGGAGGGTCGAAGCGTCGCGGGAAGCTGCTCGACCCGGGCTTCGAGCTGACCCTGCGCCCGATGCGCTACCCGGACTTCTACGACCGCTACCGGGACGCCATCAAGAACACCTGGACCGTCGAGGAGGTCGACCTCCACTCCGACGTGGCCGACCTCGCCAAGCTCTCCGCCGGCGAACAGCACCTCATCGGGCGGCTGGTGGCGTTCTTCGCGACCGGTGACTCGATCGTCGCCAACAACCTGGTGCTGACGCTCTACAAGCACATCAACTCCCCCGAGGCGCGGCTGTACCTGTCGCGACAGCTCTTCGAGGAGGCCGTGCACGTCCAGTTCTACCTGACGCTGCTCGACACCTACCTGCCCGATCCGGACGAGCGCGCCGAGGCGTTCGCCGCCGTGGAGAACATCCCCTCCATCCGGGAGAAGGCGCAGTTCTGCTTCCGCTGGATGGACTCGGTGGAGAAGATCGACCGGCTGGAGACGAAGGAGGACCGGCGGCGCTTCCTGCTCAACCTGATCTGCTTCGCCGCCTGCATCGAAGGGCTGTTCTTCTACGGCGCGTTCGCCTACGTGTACTGGTTCCGCTCGCGCGGCCTGCTGCACGGCCTGGCCACCGGCACCAACTGGGTGTTCCGCGACGAGAGCTGCCACATGGACTTCGCCTTCCACGTGGTGGACACCGTGCGCGAGGAGGAACCGGAGCTGTTCGACGAGGAGTTGGGCAGGCAGGTGACCGCCATGCTGGAGGAGGCGGTGGAGGCCGAGCTGCAGTTCGCCCGCGACCTGTGCGGTGAGGGGCTGCCCGGGATGAACACCGAGTCGATGCGCGAGTACCTGCGCTGCGTCGCCGACCAGCGGCTCGTGCGACTGGGCCTGGAGCCGGTGTTCGGCTCGGAGAACCCGTTCTCCTTCATGGAGTTGCAGAACGTGCAGGAGCTGACGAACTTCTTCGAGCGACGCGCCTCCGCCTACCAGGTCGCGGTCGAGGGCTCGGTCTCCTTCGACGACGACTTCTAGGCCCCTCCGGGCCACCACGTCCACGGTCGGCCCGGGCGTTCCGAGGGGAGCGCCCGGGCCGGCCGTGCCGGTTCGGCTCAGCAGCCGCCGCAGTTGTAG
>NZ_WMLF01000740.1 GCF_014156695.1 Streptomyces durbertensis
CGACGGCTACGCGCACGATCCGCCCGGACGCCTCCGTCACGAACAGGTCCCTGCCCGCCCGGTACTCGCCGAAGCCACGCACGACCCGCACGCTCGTCGGCATCCGCAGCCCGGACGCGAGCACACACACCCGGCCGGTGTCCGGGGCCACCCGGACCAGCTCGCCGTGCCGGAAGCCGGTCACCACGAGGTCGCCACGGAAGTGGGTCAGATCGTCCAGCAGTTCGGCGTCGAGGAGGCCGCCGCTGAGGCCGACCACCGTCGTGTGGCTCGCCGGATCGTCCAGCGGAATCCGCACCACGGGCGACCGGGTGCTGGTGAGAACACTCGCGTACAGCTGGTCGCCCACGATCTCCAGTCCGTTGGTGCCGAAGACGTTCGCCTTCCGTGTCCACTCCTCGTCCCGCGTACCGTCCGGCCGCACCTTGAGCACCCCGGTGGCCAGTTCGCGGCTCAGGTAGAAGTTGCCGTCGCCGTCGATGGCGAGGCCGTTGACGCCCGGCGTCCCCGTGACCACCTTCTCCCCTCGGGGCTGCGCGGCGGTCGGATCGAAGCGCATGACGCCGCCCGTGACGGCCAGCGGGCCGACCCCGAAGTTGACGTACATCATCCCGTCCGGCCCGCGCCGGATGCCGCCGGGCCCGGACACCGGGAAGGTGGCCGCCAGCCTCCCGTCCGGCGTGTAGCCCTCCACCCGGTTCCTGACCGAGTGCGAGACCCACAGCATCCCCCGCCCGTCGAACTCCAGGTTCTCCCGCCAGTCGAGCAGGGGTGGCCCGCCGTGGCGGAACACCGTCACGTTCACCCGTTCCGGGCAGTGCGCGGTCCGCGCGGCGGACGGGGAGTCGGCGGCGCGCGCGGACGGGACGAAGACGGCGACCATCGCCACCAGCGCCGCCACGGTCATCGCTGGACGTATTCGCATGCGTGCGGTTCTACCGGCCGGTAGCCACCCCGTCCACGCACCCGCATGCCAATTCCACGCCACCGTAGGCCCGTTCAGCCCGCCCGCACCTCAATCGCCGCGGTGTCCCCGGCAGTGTTCACCCGCACCTCCACCCCACCGATACGGGTGTCGGCGACCTGGACTCCGCCCTTGCCCAGCATCGTCGGCAACGTCTTCGCCACCCACGCACTGACCGCACCCGCGTCGACGCCACGCAGCTCGGCGCCGTTGACGCAGTCGGAGAAGACCGCGACCTGCATCGCCGGCGCGCCCGGCTCCACCCCGGCCGCGTTGCAGGCAAGGCTCAGCAGCCGCCCACGCGCGTCGGTCCGCGCGCTCACGGTGAACGACGGGTCGCTCACCCTCTCCCCCTTCGACTCCCCGAACCAGCGCCGCGTCTCCCCGACCCCCGGGACGTCCTCCGCAACCCCCTTCTTTGCCATCACCACACCGTGCCCGGACGTCATCCTCCGCACCCACGCCTCCACATCCCCACCCGGAAGCACGGCGGCCGCCTCGTCGG
>NZ_WMLF01000741.1 GCF_014156695.1 Streptomyces durbertensis
CCCCACACCTCCCGGAGTCACCACCATGGCCGCCGACGCCGACAGTCGCCCCTTCCCTCCCACCACCGCCTCCGAACGGCGGATGCTGCGCGACTACCTCGACTTCCACCGCGCCACGCTCGAGATGAAGTGCGCGGGCCTGACCGACGAGCAGCTCCGCCGCCGCGCCTCGCCGCCCTCCACGCTCACCCTCCTCGGGCTCGTGCGCCACATGGCTGAGGTCGAACGCGCCTGGTTCCGCCGCGTCATCGACCGCCAGGACGTACCGCTCGTCTGGTCCTCCGACGGCGACTACCAGGCCGCCTACGACGCCACCGGCTCAACCCGCGAGGAGGCGTTCGCCGCCTGGCAGCAGGAGATCGAACACGCCCGCCGCATCGAGCGCGCCGCCCCCTCCCTCGACGTCACGGCCACCGATCCCCGTTCCGGCGCGGAGGTCTCCCTCCGCCTGGTGATGCTCCACCTCATCCACGAGTACGCCCGCCACAACGGCCACGCCGACCTCCTCCGCGAAGCCGTCGACGGCACCACCGGCGTCTGACACCACACGCTCCACGCCCCTCCACACCGGGCTCACCGCCGGGCGTGTTCCTCCTGATACCGGTCGAACACGACCTCCGGTGAGCCCTCGGTGTGCAGGAAGTGGAGGTCCAGCGTCCGCGCGAGATCGGCCAGCGCCCGCTCCAGCACCGCCGCGGCCGGTCGCACCTCACCCTCCCCCTCCGACCGCATCCGGCACGCCACCCGGTAGGCGTACGGCGCCCACAACGGCAGCGCCTGCCCCGCGTCGTCGTCGAAGAAGTAGTACGTCTCCGGGTACTGCCCGATGTCCACCCGCACCCTGATCACCTCCGACGCCAACGACTCCAGCGTCGAAGCCCCCAACACCACCGGCGGCTGGTGCGCCTCCGAGTCCACCTCGTGCAGGATCGCCAACCGCCGCGCCAACGCCTTCCGCCGCCCCAACGCCGGGTAGCTCCCCAGCACCCACGACACCACCGCCGTCAGCAGCACGAACCCCACCAGGGCCTGCAGCGGCGACACCACCCGCAGCCAGCCGTCCACCGGCACCACGTCCCCGTACCCGAGCGTGCCCACGGCCACGATCGACAGATAGAACGAGTCCAACACGTTGCTGCGGTCCTCCGGCCGCAGCCCCGGATCGAACGCGAACCCCTCCGGCATCCGCGACAGATAGACCAGCGCCCAGCCGACGACCAGCAACAACCCCCACATCGACACGACCGCCAGCATCCCCAACGGCCCGACGACGCCGGCCACCCGCTTCCCGCCGACCCGCTGCGAGACCCGCCACAACGCCGCCATCACCAACCGGCTGACGCCACCCCGCCGCGTCGGATGCCACAACGTGTGGAATATGTCCCGCAACGCCAACAGCACCACCAACACCCCGAGCACGGCAATCCACCAACCCATAACCCCAGACCCTAAGCCGCCTC
>NZ_WMLF01000742.1 GCF_014156695.1 Streptomyces durbertensis
ACTTAAGATCACGCTGGGTTGACGACGTACTGCGCACGGCGGAGGACGAGCCGAGGATGAGCCACCCCACCGCTGGGCCGCTGCGCCACGCGCTTGCGACGCGCGCGCGTGTGGTTGTCGAGACGCGCTGGTTCACCGGCGCAGTGCTGGTCGCGATCCTGGGGAACGCGGTCGTGCTGGGTCTGGAGACGTACTCCGGGTTGTCCGAGCGGTGGCGGGAGTGGCTGCTGCTGGGGGAGGGGTTGTTCCTGGCCGCGTTCACCGTGGAGATCGGGTTACGGGCGGCCGCGTTCGCGGACCGGCCGGCGCGGTTCTTCCGGGATCCGTGGAACGTGTTCGACCTCGTGGTCGTGGTGTTGGCGCATCTGCCGTTGATGCGGGAGAACGCGACGTTGCTGAGGCTGCTGCGGCTGGCGCGGGTGCTGCGCGCGGCGCGGCTGCTGCCGCAGTTGCGGATCATCCTGGTGGCGATCGCCAAGAGCGTGCCGGGGACGTTCAGTTTCCTGATGGTCGGGGCGCTGCTGCTGTACCTGTACGCGATGCTCGGCTGGATGCTGTTCGCGGAGCACGACCCGGGCCGGTACGGCTCGCTGGGCCGCGCGCTGCTGACGCTGTTCCTGCTGACGACGCTGGACGGGCTGGGCCCGGTGGTGCACGAGGGGCTGGAGTACTCGCGGTGGAGCGTGCTGTACTACGGCACCTTTGTACTGCTCGCGTCGTTTGTCCTGGTCAACATGCTGATCGGCGTGGTGATCAACTCGTTGGACGAGGCACGGGCGGTGGAGGGCGCGGCACGGCCGCCGGGAGGGGAGCCGGGGCGTTGTCCCGTGCCCGCCGGCGGTGCGTACGAGGCGGAGCTGCGGGCGAAGATCGCGGAGGCGCGGCGGGTGCTGGACGAGTTGGAGGCCGGGCTGCGGCGGTGAGCGGTGCCGCGCAGTGCCGCGCAGTGCCGTGCAGTGCCGTGCCGCGCCGCGCCGGGCTCCGGCGGTTCAGCCGGCTTGGGCCGAGGGGTGGCGGCGGAGGAGGTAGGCGGCGACGGAGCCGACGGTGAGCAGGGCGGCTATGGACAGTGCCGTGGTGCCCCAGTTGACGCCGAGGAGGCGGCCGCCGAAGTAGCCGAGGCTGACGCTGTAGCCGGCCCAGACGACCGCGGCGAGCGCGGACCAGGGGACGAAGTCGCGGGTGCGGCGGTTGGTGACGCCGGCGACGACGCTCATCACCGAGCGCCCGGCGGGTGCGAAGCGGGCGAGGACCATCAGCGGCCCGCCGCCGGCGGCGAGCACGCCGCCGAGCCGGTGGTGCGCGTGGCGCAGTCGTCTGGAGCGGGTGATGAAGCCGGCGAAGCGGAGGCCGCCGCGTCGGGCGAGCAGGAACGCCGTGAGGTCGCCGAGGACGGACGCGGTGGCGGCGCACAGCAGCAGGAAGAAGAGTTCCGGCAGGTGGGCGCTGGGGTGGGG
>NZ_WMLF01000743.1 GCF_014156695.1 Streptomyces durbertensis
TCCGCCGACCGCGCCCGCGCCGGGCGCCCCACCCCGACCAGGTGAGCAGACGTGGAAACCCGACAGGCAGTGGAGTACGGCGTCCTCGCCCTGCTCTGGGGGATGGTCCTGTGGCGGGCGCCCGCCGCCTACCGCGCCCCCGGCCAGCGCATGCTCTGGCTGACCTTCGCCGCGCTCACCGTCTCCATGACCCTGCGGCTGCCCGGCGTCATGCACGCCATCGACGAGGGCACCGGCGTCAACAACCTCTCGACGCTCTGCAAGCACTTCTTCGGGATCACCGCCGCCGCGGCCCTGCTGGAGTTCGTCTTCGGCATCACCCGGCCCGGCTCCCGGCAGGGCGTCCGGCTGCGCTTCGCCACCGCCCTCGGCACCTTCCTCGTGCTCACCGCGCTCTTCACCGTCATCCCGCGTGACGTCGCCGCCGACCGCTTCTTCGAGGCCCACGCCGGCGCGCCGGCCGCCACCGCCTACCTGCTCGTCTGGTACGCCTACCTGGGCACCGCGATGGCCGTCGCCGCCTCCCTGTTCCTGAGCGCCGCCCGGCAGGCCGGGGCCGGCTGGCTGCGCACGGGCCTGCGGCTGCTGGGCGCGGGCACCGGCGCCGGGGTGCTGTACGCGCTGCTGCGCGTCGGCTACCTGCTGCTGCGGCTGGTCGGCGTCGCCGGTGACGCCGAGGACCCGGCGGCCACCGACGCCACCGACCTGCTCAAGCACGCCGCGATCCTGCTCATCCTCTTCGGCACCGTCATCCCCGCGTGGGGCATCGGCTGGCGCGGCCTGCGGCAGGCCCGCCACCTGCGCCGCCTCCGCCGGCTGTGGACCGAACTGACCGAGGCCGTCCCCGAGGTCGTGCTGGACGAGGAACTGCGCCGGGGCGAGCTGCGGCTGCGGCTGCACCGCCGGATCGTGGAGATCCGCGACGCCGTCCTCGCCCTCCAGCCCTACATCGACGACGAACTGCGGGCCGCCGCCTGGCGGGCCGCCGAGAACAGCGGTGCGGAAGGGGAGCGGCTGCGGGCCGTCGCGGACGCCTGCTGGGTGGAGACAGCCCGACGCGCCAAGCTCGCCGGCCGGCCGCCCCGCGACGTCGGACGCGGCCCCGGACAGGACACCGGACGCGATCCCGGACAGGACGCCGAGCGGGGTTTCGGACAGGACGCCGAGCGTGACGCCGACCGCCGCGACGCACCGACCGGTGCTGCCGTGGCGGGCTCCGACGGTGGCCCGGCCGGGGCGGGCGTCCCGGCCGGGGCTGAGGGCGCCGACGAGCCGGTGATCGGCGCCCTCGGCGATCTCGACTCCGAGGCCCGCTGGCTCTTCCTGCTGGACGAGGCCCGGCACAGCGACACCGTGCGCGAGTTTGTCAGCGCGGCCCCGGCACGGGCCGCCGGCCCCGTGGAAAGCGAGAACCCGTGACCACCGACAGCCACCGGCAGCCCCCCGC
>NZ_WMLF01000744.1 GCF_014156695.1 Streptomyces durbertensis
CACCGGGCTGTGCCTCGTCGTCCATGGCGGCGGGCACGGCGTAGTCGAAGTAGCGGTCGAGGTGGACCAGGCCCTTGTCGACCAGCACCCGGGCGACCGGGTCGCGTGCGGCGAGCGCGGCTCCGCGCCAGGTGCGGGGGCGGGCCCTGGGCTGCTGCTGCCTGCCCCGGCGCACCACGTCCCGGATGAGCGCCAGCTGCTCCGGCTCCCCACTCCCTTCGCCCGTCGGCGTGTCCTGCCTGCTCACTCCTCCAGTCTTAGCAGACCCCACCGACATCCGAGGGCCCCCGCCCACCGCCGAGTACCTGTCGGATGACGTGCCGGGCGTTGGCGGAGATGACCGGGTTGGTGCTTCGGTAGTACGGCAGTTGGATCACGGCCATGGACAGCGCCCAGCCGCGGCCGCGCGCCCAGGTGGCGTCGTCCACGCCCACCGCCTCGCGGTACTCGGGCAGCACCGAGGCGGGCAGCAGGTTCCACGCCGGGATCAGGTCGGTGGCCGGCTCTCCCATGCCCACGGTGCCGAAGTCGATGATCGCCGAGACGCGGTGTTCCGCGAGCAGCACGTTGCTCGGCATGAGGTCGGCGTGTGTCCAGCAGGGTGGGCCCGTCCACGGTGGTGCCGCGAGTGCCTCCTCCCAGGCCTCGGTGATCGCGTCGGCGTCGAAGGGCTCGTCGGTGCGCCGCAGCGCCTCGATCGCCGCCCGGGTCTCGCGGTCCTCGGAGCTCAGTCGTGCTCCGCGGTGTGCGGGTGGGCCGCCGGGGAGGTCGATGCGGCGCATGGAGACCGCGAAGGCCGCGAGGGAGCGGGCCACGCTCGCCGGCTCGGCCAGTTCGCCCTCGACCGGGTTGCGGCCCTCGATCCACCGGTGCACCGCCCAGTTCATGGGGTACTCCTCGGTCGGTGCGCCGACCGCCACGACCTCCGGAACGGGCAGCGGCAGCAGCGGCGCCAGCCGTGGGAGCAGCCGCGCCTCCCGCACCGCCGTGTCGGCGCCGTCGGGGCGCAGCGGCAGGCGGACGGTCAGCTCGTCACCGAGCCGATAGAGGGCGTTGGCGGTGCCGCCCGACGTCAACCTGGTGATCGGCAGCTCCGCCCATCGGGGGAACTGGGCACCCAGCAGGCGGCGGACCAGCTCGACGTCGGTCGCCACCTCGTCGGCGTGCATTCCCGCCATCCGCTGCTCCCCGGGGTCCGATGGATACCGGCGAAGATCGTCACACGGCCCTCCCCGGGGGCCCAAGCGGTTTTCGCGCCGGGAACGGCCGACGGGCGGGTCCCCTGGTGGGAGCCCGCCCGTCGGTGGTGGTGCGGTGGGTCAGAGGCCGGCGGCCTTGCGGAGGGCGTCGGCGCGGTCGGTGCGCTCCCAGGTGAAGTCCGGCAGCTCACGGCCGAAGTGGCCGTAGGCGGCGGTCTGGGCGTAGATCGGGCGCAGCA
>NZ_WMLF01000745.1 GCF_014156695.1 Streptomyces durbertensis
CCCCCGCACCCCCCACCACGGCCAACCAGCACCCTGACACCACCCGGGGCCCGCCGCCGGGCCCCGGCACGCCCCACGACCGCACACCGGCCACCGCTCCACGGTCCCGCCCCGGCGCGGGGCCGGCTCGGCGCACGATGCCGGACGTGCACGGCACCGGGCCGGCGGACGGCTGAGGACGGCCGCACCGCGCCCTGCGGCCGGACGTTCCCGCGAGGAGACCGTCCGAGACCGGTGAGGTCGCGCCCGGGGCGCTCGGCGCGGTCTGCGCCGGGATGCGGTCGTGGACGCGGCGGTGTGTGTACCGCCGACCGGCGGGGCCGCGACGGTGCGAGGCCGACGTGGCGTACGGGCCGGCCGGTGCACGTGTGCCGTGTCAGCGGGTGGGTGACAACAGGCGCCCTGCCCGGTGCGTCGCGGGCCGTTGGCACGACGCACACCGGCTCGCCGCCGTACCGGCCGCCGGTTCCAGCCGGGGTGTGCCGCCCGCGGCCGCTACGTGAGGAAGCGGACCATGTCGATCCGGTCGTCGGTGACCCGGTAGGCGACGAGGAGGCGGATCGGCTCGTCCGCGAGGCCGTGGGCGACCTCCTGGTCGACCACCCATCGCCCTTCCGTCAGGCGGTTCTCGACCTCCGCGTGGCAGCGGGCGGCGGCGAACTGCTCGGCGTACGCGGCCCGAAGCGCGTCGGTGCCCTCCAGCGTGGTGCCGTCCGGGCGGTCCACGCGGACCCCGGGGGAGTAGGTGGCGACAAAGGCGTCGAGGTCGTGCGCGTTGTACGCGTCGAGCTGGCGCCGTACCACGGTGATCGGATCGACCATGCGGCCGATTCTGCCACTCCGGCGGCGGCTCCGGCGGCCGGTGGGAGGCGCACTCCGGCGCACGGAGGCACGCGGAGCGGTGCGTGGTCGGCCGTGAGGGGGACTCCGTGGTCCTGTGTGCGAGTGAACCGGTAGCGTGAGCCGACGATTTCGGGCCAGGCGAACGAGGAGTCCCGGTGACAGCGCACAGCGGACAGGGAGAGGAACCGCGCGAGGGTGCCGTGCCACCCGGCGGTGACCGGTGGACCACCGGCCCCTCCCGGCCCGGGGACGGCACGGCGCCGCCCGCCGGTACTCCCTGGGGCAGTCCATGGGGGCCGCAGGCCGCAGACCCCGCCGGGCCCGCGCACCCCGGCGCCGCGCCGCCCGGTGCCACCGCCGGGGCCGGGCTGCCGCCCGTGCCGCCGCAGGGGCCGCCCGGCACGCCCCCGCCGCCGGCCGCCGCGCCGGAGCCTCCGGTCCAGCCGCCCACGGCTCCGCCTCCGTACGGCGGTGCGTCCGCGACCCACGGCGGCGGGCAGCCGGTGTTCGGCGGCCCGCTACCGCCGGCCTCACCGCCTCGGACTCCCTCTCCCGCCGCCCCGGCCGGTACGCAGCCCCCCAT
>NZ_WMLF01000746.1 GCF_014156695.1 Streptomyces durbertensis
GGGGGACAGGCTGCCCGCCATGAGTGGTGTGAACGGTGTGAGCGGTACGACGGGGACGAGCGGTGAGGGGCCACCCGCCACCGAGGGGGCGCGGTCACCTG
Organism: Streptomyces durbertensis; assembly: GCF_014156695.1. GTDB lineage: Bacteria > Actinomycetota > Actinomycetes > Streptomycetales > Streptomycetaceae > Streptomyces > Streptomyces durbertensis. The sequence continues at coordinate 102 of NZ_WMLF01000746.1, forward strand.
AGGGTGCGCCGGTGCGTGCGCCGGCGGCGTCGCCCGCGCTGGAGCTGGCCGGGCTGACGAAGTCCTTCCAGGGGCGGCGGGCCGCGGACGCGGTGTCGCTGGCGGTGCCGCCGGGGAGCCTGACGGGGCTGGTCGGTCCGAACGGCGCCGGCAAGACGACGTCGCTGATGATGGCGGTGGGGCTGCTCCGGCCGGACGCCGGCACGGCGAGGGTCTTCGGCGTGGACGTGTGGGCGCGGCCGGAGGAGGCCAAGCGGCTGCTGGGCGTCCTGCCGGACGGGCTGGCGCTCCCGGAGCGGCTGACCGGCGGTGAACTCCTCACCTACTGGGGACTGTTGCGCGGCCTGGACGCGGACACCACAAGGGCCAGGACCGAGGAACTGCTGCGGGTGCTGGAGCTGACCGGCGCGGAGGAGCGCGGCACCCTGGTGATCGAGTACTCCACCGGCATGCGGAAGAAGATCGGCCTCGCGACGGCGCTGCTGCACGCGCCCCGGATGCTGGTGCTCGACGAGCCGTACGAGGCGGTGGACCCGGTGTCCGCGCGGGTTCTGACGGCGATCCTGCGCCGCTTCACCGCCGCCGGCGGCGCGGTGGTGATCTCCAGCCATGTGATGCCGCTGGTGGAGCAGTTGTGCGACCGGGTGGCGATCATCGCCGACGGCCGGGTGCGGGCGGACGGCACGCTGGCGGAGGTACGCGGCGGGGGCACGCTGGAGGAGGCCTTTGTGCGTCTGGTCGGCCACCGGGAGATGGACGAGGGGGAGCTGGCATGGCTGGGCGGCTGACGGTTGGCATCTCGACGCCGGGCGGCGGGCTGGTCACGACGCTCGTCCGGCTGCGGTTCACCATCCTCTCGCACGGCTCGCCGGGGCTGCGGCTCGCCCGCGGGCTGTGCTGGCCGCTCGCGGTGGCGGTGACGTGGGCGGCGGTGCTGTCCGCCGCACCGGGGGAGGCCCGGCACGACGTGCTGCTCCTCGTCGGGCTGGCGTGGCTGCTGGGGTGGGCGCTCGGCCCGGTCCTCGCCTCGGGTCCCGGTGTGCTGCGACCCGACTTCTTCGCGCTGCTGCCGGTCGGGCGGCGCCGGCTGGGGGCGGCGTTGCTCGCCGCCGCCTGCGTCGGCCCGGGGGCCGCGGCGACCGCGCTGGCGGCGGCTGCGCTCGGGGTGCGCGCGGTGGAGCTGTCGGCGGGCACGGTGGTGGTGGCGGTGCTGGCGATGCCGCCGCTGGTGTTGCTGCTGGTCGCGGTCTCCCGCACGGTGTACGCGCTGACGGGCGCGGCGATGCGGTCCCGGCTGGGGGTCGCGGTGACGGCCGTGCAGTAC
>NZ_WMLF01000747.1 GCF_014156695.1 Streptomyces durbertensis
CCGGAACTCGAACTCGCCCCCGGCCCACGGCCGTTCGTCCGCGCCCTCGGAATGGTCGCGGTGACGCTGCTGGGTGCCTGGCTCGGGCTGCTGATCGTGGGGAGCGTCCACAAGCCGGTGGGTCCGATGGACACCACCATGACGCTCCGGCCCTCCCTCACCGGCGGCACCAAGATCAACGTCGCCCCGCTCGGCGCGCTGGAGCTGGACACCCACCACGGGCCGCTCCGCCTGGACGTCGACGTGACCCGGCTGGACCCGGACCGGGCCGGCTACCTCGTCGAGAACCCCGAACGCTTCGGCGAACTCCAGGACATGGTCGCCGCCGACGTCGAGAGCGGCACCCGGGACCTGGCGCTGCGGTCCTTCGTCGCGGTCGTGGCCGGCGCGACGGCGCTCGGGCTGGCCGTGTACCGCAGGCCCCGCCGGGCCCTGCTCGCCGGCGGCATGGCACTGGCGGTGCTGGCCGCCTCCGGCGCCGCGGCGGCCACCACCTGGAACCCCAAAGCCGTACTCGAACCGAGGTTCTCCGGCCTGCTCGCCGGCGCCCCCAGCCTCGTCGGCGACGCCCGCCGCATCGTCACCGACTTCGACGTCTACCAGCAGGAACTCGCCCGGCTGGTGACAAACATGTCCAAGCTCTACAACGCGGCCTCCACCCTCCCGACCTACCAGCCCGACCCGGACACCACTCGGGTGCTGCACGTCTCCGACATCCACCTCAACCCGGCCGCGTGGCGGATCATCGAGTCCCTCGTCGAGCAGTACGACATCGACGTCATCATCGACACCGGCGACACGATGGACCACGGCACGGCCGCCGAGAACCCGTTCCTCGACCCGGCGAGCGACCTCGGCGCGCCCTTCGTCTGGGTGCGCGGCAACCACGACTCGCGCACCACCCAGGAGTACCTGGAGGACATGGAGAACGTGCACGTCCTCGACGACGGCGAACCCCTGGAGATCGCCGGACTGCGCATCGCCGGCATGGGCGACCCGCACTTCACGCCCGACCGAAGGGTGCAGATCGAGGACGAGTCCGAACAGGTCGTCGCCGGCCGCCGGCTGGCCGCCGCGCTGCGCACCTCGAAGGTGCTCGGCAAACCCGTCGACATCGCCGCCGGCCACAACCCGACCCTCGTCGAGCAGGTCGACGGCGAGGTGCCGCTGGCGCTCGCCGGCCACGCCCACAACCGCAAGCAGCGCGTGCTCGACAAGGGCACGCTGATGATGATCGAGGGCTCCACGGGAGGCGGCGGACTGCGCGCCGTCGAGCAGGACGTACCGGAGAAGGTCTCGGCGTCCGTGCTGTACCTGGACGAGGAGACCAAGCGGCTCCAGGCGTGGGACGCGATCACCCTCGGCGGGCTCGGCCTCACCACCGCCGAGGTCGGCCGCCACCTCCCCCC
>NZ_WMLF01000748.1 GCF_014156695.1 Streptomyces durbertensis
CCCCACAACCCCCACCCTCACCGTCGACTTCGACGCCTGAGGGTCCGGCACGGCGAGCGCGATGCCCGGTCGGGCATCCGGCCGGTCGGCCGGCCGCCCTCCGGCCGCTCGGCGGCCGGGCTCAGAGGACGAAGGGGTCGTCGCCCTTGCCGGTGAGGGGGCGGCCGGCGGCGGCCCAGGCCTGCATGCCGCCCTCCACGTTCACCGCGTCGAAGCCCTGCTGGACGAGGTAGCGGGTCACCTGCGCGGAGCGGCCGCCGACGCGGCAGACGACGTACATGCGCCGGTCCCCGGCCTGCTCGGTGACCTCGCCGAAGCGTTCGACGAACTCGCCCATCGGCACGTGCAGGGCGCCCTCGGCGTGCCCGGCGTCCCACTCGTCGTGCTCGCGCACGTCGACGAGCAGCGCGTCCTCGGGGATCTCCCGGACGTCCACGGCGGGGACGTGTCCAAAATGCATCTGCCTCAGGCCCTCTCTGTCGGCGGGGGCGTCGGGGTGCGCCCGTCGGGTCCGGTGGTGCCGCCCCGCAGTTCCGCGAGTCGCGCCTCCTTGGCGACGACCTGCGCCTGCAACTGGTCGGCGATCTCGTCGAGCAGTCCGTCGGGGTCGTCGGCGGCCAGCTTCAGCATCGAGCCGACCGCGCTCTCCTCCAGCTCGGCGACCTGCCGGGTCAGCCGGTCCCGCCGGTCGGCCAGCCACTCCAACCGTGCGTACAGTTCCTCGGCGGCGCTCAGGGGGTCCGGCTCGGGTACCGGTCCGGCCGCCCACTCCTCGGCCAGCGCGGTGAGTTCGGCGACGTCGCCGCGCGCGTAGGCCTGGTTGACCCGCACCACAAACGCCTCGCGGCGTTCGCGCTCGGCCGGGTCGGTGGTGAGGTCGGGGTGCGCCTCGCGGACCAGTTCGCGGTAGCGGCGTCGTGCCTCCTCGCTGGGCCGCACCCGCTCCGGGGCCCGGACCGGCTGGTCGGTCAGCATCGCCAGGGCCTCGGGCGACAGGCCGTCGCTCTGCACCCAGTCGCCCAGCAGTTCCTCCAGGCCCGGCATGGGCAGCAGGGCGGCCCGCGCCTCGCGCGCGGCGTCCAGATCCCTGGGGTCGCCGGTGCGTGCCGCGACCTCCTCCGCGATCAGCGCCTCCAGCTCGTCCAGGCGCCGGTAGACGGGGCCGAGCCGCTGGTGGTGGAGCCGGGAGAAGTTCTCGACCTCGACGCGGAAGCTCTCGACGGCGATCTCGTACTCGATCAGCGCGGTCTCGGCCGCACGGACGGCCCGCGCCAACCGGTCGGTGGCGGGCTCCTCCTGCTGCGACGCCTGCGTCTGCGGATTGCTCACCGCCCCAGCGTACGCAACGGCCGGCACCGGGTGTCCGCCGATCACCGGCAGCGTGAGACTCCCCACGTCGGGGT
>NZ_WMLF01000749.1 GCF_014156695.1 Streptomyces durbertensis
CTCCCAGAGTATCGCGAGCAGTGCCTTGTTCGAGAGCAGCATCTTCCAGGCCGGTTCGATCCAGAGTGTGCTGCCGCTCCCGCCGCCGTTGTCGAGGGTGTCCAGCACCTGGGAGGCGAAGCGGTCCTCGACCATCCACTCCCACGGGTAGAGCTTGAAGCACGAGCGGATGAAGCGGAGTCGCTGGTCGACGAAGCGGCCGGACAGGCGGTCCCAGCCGATCTCCTCCATGGCGATCGACACCGTTTCGAGGCCGGCCTGTTCGGCGGTCTCCTGGAGGTAGGCGACCGTCATCAGGTCCTCGCCCATCTCGTCGTCCCAGGAGTGCGCGAAGTGGACGGGGGCGCCGGGCGGGAGCAGTGCGGCCTGGGCGCGCCAGGCGTCCACCAGCCGCTCGTGGAGGGAGTTCCACTGGTCGGCTCCGGGGAAGCGCTCCTCCATCCAGAACCACTGCGGTGAGGCGGCTTCGACCAGGGAGGTGGGGGTGTCGGCGTTGTACTCCAGGAGCTTGGGCGCCCCCCGGCCGTCGTAGTGGAGGTCGAAGCGGCCGTAGAGCGAGGGCAGTTCGGCGCGGCGGCGCCACGACTCGGTGACACGGGCGACCACACGGCCGTCGGTGATTCCGAGGTCGGCGAAGCGGTCCTCGGTGACGATGTGCTCGGCGGCGGCGAGCGACATCGTGTGCAGTTCCTCCACCACCTCCTCCAGGGCCTCGACTTCGGCCAGGGTGAAGGAGTAGTAGGCGCTCTCGTCCCAGTACGGGCGCAGGGAGCCGTCCGGGTAGCGGGTGAGCGGGTAGACGCAGCCCTGCTTCTCCACCGTCTGCTGCCAGCCCGGGCGCGGTGTTGTGACGTGGCGTCGCATCAGGCCGTCTCAGCCGCCTCGTGTTCCGGAGCCGGAGCCGGAGCAGCCGAAGCCGCCCCGGTCCACGGCCCGGCTGCGGACGAACGAACCGTCGTTGACGTAGCCGCCGCTGCTCTTCCCGCCGTAGTACCACTGGCCGTCGGTGCCGCCGGAGCCGTAGCCGCCGGTGCTCCGCTGGCCGCCGGAGCCGCCGGCTCCGGAGCCGCCGGAGGTTCCGGAGCACGCGCGGTCGCCGACCTCCCGGTAGCCCCGGACGTAGTCGTAGCTGCCGCGGTCCACGCAGCGTTTGTCCGGTTCGGACGAACAGGACGTCAACGCCGCGGCGAGCACTCCCATGCCGCCGAGCACAACCGTGCTCGAACGGATTCTGCGCAGAGCCATGACCGGGCCTCCCCCAAGCAGCCACGTGGTGTACGAGGAGAGGATAGGGCAAGCGCGGGGTGTCGTCCGCCAGCCGGTGTGCGTTGGTCCGGCGGCGTTAACTCCCTGGCCTGGGCGCGGGTTTCAGGTCTCCTGGGCGGCGGGTGTCCGCGGGGT
>NZ_WMLF01000075.1 GCF_014156695.1 Streptomyces durbertensis
CGTGTGACGTGTGGCACCATGCGGGCACCCCCGTCACCCGGCCACCAGGAGACCTCTCCCGTGCAGCCCACGGCAGGCCCGCCCCTCCCGCACACCCGCAGCCGCCTCACGCACTGGCTCGGCACGGCCGCCGCGCTGGCCGCCGTCGTGGGGGTGACCGCCGTCGTCCAGCCGGCGGGCGCGACGGCCAGCACCTCACCCGTCACCACCGCCTCGCCGGGACCGGATCCGAAGAAGGCCGCGTACCCGCTCGACTGCGGGCCCTGGAAGGTCGGCGTGGCGCACTCCGCCGCCGCCGACTTCGACGGCGACGGCTCGACCGAGACGGTCGCCGTCGTCCGCTGCGCCACCGGGACCGGCACCCCGCCCAGCGGGGTCTACGTACTCGGCCACCCGGCCGCCGGCGGCGCGCCCCGGATCGTCGCCACGCTCGTCGAGCCGGAGGACCAACTCACCGTGGACGACCTGGCGGTGCGGCGCGGCGGGATGACGGCCACCGTGCGCGGCTACTCCTCCGACGACGTGCCGCGCTGCTGCCCGGACCTCGAGCGCGAGGTGAGCTGGGGCTGGCGGGACGGCCGGTTCGCGGTGCTGGCGTCCCCGTCCGCCACGGCGGTCTGACGCCGGGGCCCGGCTCCGAGGTGATCAGTCGGCGTCGGGGCCGTAGACCTCGACGCCGTCCGCGGCACGGCGCACGTGGATGCACTCGCCCGGGCACTCCCTGGCCGAATCCACGACGTCCTTCAGCAGCGGGAGCGGCACCGGTACCGTCGCCCCGGCCTCCGTCCGCAGCTCGTCGTCGGCGTCCTTGACGTAGGCCAGGCCGTCGATGTCCAGCTCGAAGACCTCAGGCGCGTACTGGGCACAGATCCCGTCACCGGTGCACAGGTCCTGGTCGATCCAGACCTCGAGCTCGCCGGTAGCGGTGTCGTCCTGCACGGTCATGTCGCCTGCCGTTTCCTGCGTGGGTGCCAATTGGAGCCAGCCCTGACGGGTGTTGACCACATCGACCTTACAACCGGCTCGGAAACGATGTTGTTCGGACGTCGTGGAAGTGGGTATTCACCTGGCGTGAGGGAGCGCGCAAGGGTGAAGATCAGACACACCCCGACAGTCTTTGTGATCTAGGGGTTTCAACCGCCGCAGGCCCAGGTAGGGTCTGGAAGCGTCCAGCTCCCCCTGGAGGAGGTGAGGACCGTGGCAGCCCACGACGACGACATCAACCGCGGCACCCGGCCCGGTCGGGGCTCTGAGGACCCGGCCGCGCAGGTTGCCTACCTTGAGCAGGAGATCGCCGTCCTGCGCCGCAAGCTCGCCGACTCTCCGCGGCATACTCGGATTCTCGAGGAGCGGATCGTCGAGCTCCAGACCAACCTGGCCGGCGTCTCCGCGCAGAACGAGAGACTGGCCAACACCCTGCGTGAGGCCCGCGACCAGATCGTGGCCCTGAAGGAGGAGGTCGACCGGCTGGCCCAGCCGCCCGCCGGCTTCGGCGTCTTCCTCCAGGCCAACGAGGACGGCACCGCCGACATCTTCACCGGCGGCCGGAAGCTGCGGGTGAACGTCAGCCCGAGTGTCGAGCTGGAGGACCTCCAGCGCGGCCAGGAGCTGATGCTGAACGAAGCGCTCAACGTCGTCGAGGCGATGGAGTTCGAGCGCGCCGGCGACATCGTCACGCTCAAGGAGGTGCTGGAGGACCGGGAGCGTGCCCTGGTCGTCGCGCACACCGACGAGGAGCGGGTGGTCAAGCTCGCCGAACCCCTGCTGCACACGACGCTGCGGGCGGGCGACGCCCTCCTGCTGGATCCCCGCTCGGGCTACGTGTACGAGGTGGTGCCCAAGAGCGAGGTCGAGGAGCTCGTCCTCGAAGAGGTGCCGGACATCGACTACACCCGGATCGGCGGGCTCGGTGGCCAGATCGAGCTGATCCGGGACGCGGTCGAGCTCCCGTACCTCTACCCCGACCTGTTCAAGGAGCACGAGCTGCGGCCGCCCAAGGGCGTGCTGCTGTACGGCCCGCCCGGCTGCGGCAAGACGCTCATCGCCAAGGCGGTCGCGAACTCGCTGGCCAAGAAGGTCGCCGAGGTGACCGGCCAGCCCGCCGGCAAGAGCTTCTTCCTCAACATCAAGGGCCCCGAGCTGCTCAACAAGTACGTCGGCGAGACCGAGCGGCATATCCGCCTGGTCTTCCAGCGGGCGAGGGAGAAGGCCAGCGAGGGCACGCCCGTCATCGTCTTCTTCGACGAGATGGACTCCCTCTTCCGCACCCGCGGCTCCGGCGTCAGCTCGGACGTGGAGAACACCATCGTCCCGCAGCTGCTCTCGGAGATCGACGGTGTGGAGGGCCTGGAGAACGTCATCGTCATCGGCGCCTCCAACCGCGAGGACATGATCGACCCGGCCATCCTCCGTCCCGGCCGGCTGGACGTGAAGATCAAGATCGAGCGTCCGGACGCCGAGGCGGCCAAGGACATCTTCTCCAAGTACCTCACGCACCGACTGCCCATCCACGCCGACGACCTCGCCGAGCACGGCGGGGACGGCCAGGCGGCGGTGGCGGCCATGATCCAGTCGGTCGTGGAGCAGATGTACGCCGAGTCCGAGGAGAACCGCTTCCTGGAGGTCACCTACGCCAACGGTGACAAGGAGGTCCTGTACTTCAAGGACTTCAACTCCGGGGCGATGATCCAGAACATCGTCGACCGCGCCAAGAAGATGGCCATCAAGGCGTTCCTCGACCAGAACCAGAAGGGTCTGCGCGTCTCCCACCTGCTCGCCGCCTGCGTCGACGAGTTCAAGGAGAACGAGGACCTGCCCAACACCACCAACCCGGACGACTGGGCCCGGATCTCCGGAAAGAAGGGCGAGCGGATCGTGTTCATCCGCACGCTTGTCACCGGAAAGCAGGGCGCGGACACCGGCAGGTCGATCGACACGGTGGCGAACACCGGTCAGTACCTGTAGCGACAACCCCGTCCGGCTGCGGCCGCCCGTCCCGGGCTGCCGCAGCCGGAACATTTCCCACCAGCTTTTCCAGGGAGCGCCTGTTCGCGCAGCGCTCTTTTTGCAGGCGCGGCCCGCCCGGTGATTACCGACTCGGCCGAAGGCGTCCTAGGCTTTCCTGGCAGGCGCCGAGAACGCCCGGTGTCGGAGTTTCCGCCGCACCGGACGGACGCGCGCAGCGGACTGTGGCCCCGGTCCGACGACGAGCCGGGGTGTGGCGAGGAGGGCCGCATGACCGTACGGCGAGTAATGGGCATCGAGACGGAGTACGGCATCTCCGTGCCTGGGCATCCCAACGCCAACGCGATGCTCACCTCCTCCCAGGTCGTCAACGCCTACGCGGCGGCGATGCACCGGGCCCGCCGCGCGCGGTGGGACTTCGAGGAGGAGAACCCGCTGCGGGACGCCCGCGGCTTCGACCTGGCGCGCGAGTCCGCCGACGCCAGCCAGCTCACCGACGAGGACATCGGTCTGGCGAACGTCATCCTCACCAACGGCGCCCGGCTCTACGTGGACCACGCCCACCCGGAGTACAGCGCGCCCGAGGTCACCAACCCGCTGGACGCCGTCCTGTGGGACAAGGCGGGCGAGCGGATCATGGCCGAGGCCGCCGTCCGGGCCGGTGAGGTCCCCGGGGCCCAGCCGATCCTCCTCTACAAGAACAACACCGACAACAAGGGCGCCTCCTACGGCACCCACGAGAACTACCTGATGAAGCGGGAGACGCCGTTCTCCGACATCGTGCGGCACCTGACGCCGTTCTTCGTCTCCCGCCAGGTCGTCTGCGGCGCGGGCCGGGTCGGCATCGGGCAGGACGGCGGCGCGCACGGCTTCCAGATCAGCCAGCGGGCGGACTACTTCGAGGTCGAGGTCGGCCTGGAGACGACGCTCAAGCGCCCCATCATCAACACCCGGGACGAGCCGCACTCGGACGCCGAGAAGTACCGCCGCCTCCATGTGATCATCGGCGACGCCAACCTCTCGGAGATCTCCACATACCTCAAGCTGGGCACGACCTCGCTGGTCCTGGCCATGATCGAGGACAACTTCATCGCCGTCGACCTGGCCGTCGACCAGCCCGTGCGCACCCTGCACCAGGTCAGCCACGACCCCTCGCTGCGCCAGCTGGTCACGCTGCGCAGCGGCCGCACACTCACCGGCGTCCAGCTCCAGATGGAGTACTACGAGCTGGCCAGGAAATACGTGGACGAGCGCTGGGGCGCCGACGCCGACGAGCAGACGAAGGACGTGCTCGCCCGCTGGGAGGACGTGCTGGGCCGGCTGGAGCGGGACCCGATGAGCCTGTCGGGCGAGCTGGACTGGGTGGCCAAACTGGAGCTCATGGAGGGCTACCGCCGGCGGGACGGACTGGACTGGGACGCCGCCCGGCTCCACCTGGTGGACCTCCAGTACGCCGACGTACGGCCCGACAAGGGCCTGTACAACCGTCTGGCCGCCCGGGGCAGGATGGCCAGGCTGGTGACCGAGGAGGACGTGCGGCGGGCCTGCGGCAAGCCGCCGGAGGACACCAGGGCGTACTTCCGGGGGCGCTGCCTGGAGCAGTACGCCGACGACGTGGCGGCCGCCTCCTGGGACTCGGTGATCTTCGACCTCCCCGGGCGCGACTCGCTCCAGCGGGTCCCCACGCTGGAGCCGCTGCGCGGCACCCGCAAGCACGTGGAGGCGCTGCTCGACCGCTGCGAGACGGCGGAGGAACTGGTCCGCGCTCTCTCCGGCAGATGACGGGTCCCCTCCGGCAGGTGACGGGCGCGCTCCGCGGCAGGTGGGGCGCGGGTGATCGAACCGGAGTCGATCTCGGAGGTTCCGATCGGCGTGTCCCGGGAATCAACGAGGTGGTTCGAGAGCTTTGAGGAAATGAAGGGCCGAATGTCAGTCCCTGCTTATAGGGTCTGATCTTGAACGTCGAATCCGAGCGGGGTGAGGTAGATGGCGACCAAGGACACCGGCGGCGGACAGCAGCGGGCGACTCGTTCGACCGAGGAAACCGAGGAGCAGACCCAGGACGCGACGGTCTCGGAAGACCTCAAGGAACGCCAGGAGGCCCTTTCCGACGACGTGGACTCCGTCCTCGACGAGATCGACGACGTCCTCGAGGAGAACGCGGAGGACTTCGTCCGGAGCTTCGTGCAGAAGGGCGGCCAGTAAGCGGCGACGCTCCGCCCCGGCGCCGGTCCCACCGGCGCCGGGGCGGCCGGCCCCTCCCGGCCCACGGCGGCGCGGCGGTCTCGACGCCCGCGTCGCCGTCCGACGCGCGCGCCCGGCGGCTCGGCCGGGTTACCGGGCTGTTCGCAGCTCGCGGAAGCTCACCCGAACGGGGTGGAACTCGATCAACGTGCGGGTAGGGTCCGAGGCAGCACCCGTCCCGGTCGCGGTTCGGACCGGGCGGTCCCAGGTTCCCGGCCGCCGCCCGCGGCCGCATACGTGGAAGGAAACGCGTGGAAGCCAACATTGGTAGCACCGGGCGTCTACCGGCCGCCTTCCTGACGCCCGGCTCGTCCTCGTTCATGGACTTCCTGGCCGAGCACGCGCCGGAGCAGCTCCCCGGCAACCGGCCGCTGCCGCCCGTGCAGGGGGCGGTGCAGGCGCCGCACGGCACGACGATCGTCGCGGCGACCTTCCCCGGCGGCGTGGTACTCGCCGGCGACCGTCGGGCGACCATGGGCAACATGATCGCCCAGCGCGACATCGAGAAGGTCTTCCCCGCCGACGAGTACTCGGCGGTCGGCATCGCCGGCACGGCCGGCCTCGCGATCGAGATGGTCAAGCTCTTCCAGCTGGAGCTGGAGCACTTCGAGAAGGTCGAGGGCGCGCAGCTCTCGCTCGAGGGCAAGGCGAACCGCCTGTCCACCATGATCCGCAGCAACCTCGGCATGGCCATGCAGGGCCTCGCGGTCGTCCCGCTCTTCGTCGGCTACGACACCGACCGCGACCAGGGCCGGATCTTCTCCTACGACGTCACCGGCGGCCGCTCCGAGGAGCTGGGCTTCGCCGCGGTGGGCTCCGGCTCGGTCTTCGCGCGGGGCTCGCTCAAGAAGCTCCACCGGGGCGACCTCTCCCGCGAGCAGGCCGCCACGGTCGCCGTGCAGGCCCTCTACGACGCCGCCGACGACGACTCCGCCACCGGCGGCCCCGACCTCACCCGGCGCATCTACCCGGTCGTCGCGGTGATCACCGAGGACGGCTACGCGCGGCTCACCGAGTCCGAGGTGTCGGAGATCGCCCGCTCGATCCACGAAGGCCGCCTCCAGCACCCCAACGGGCCCCAGGCCCCGGTTCTCTAAGCACAGGAAGGGACGGGAACGCCGGTGTCCACGCCGTTCTACGTATCGCCCCAGCAGGCCATGGCGGATCGCGCCGAGTACGCCCGCAAGGGCATCGCGCGCGGCCGCAGTGTGGTGGTGCTCCAGTACACCGAGGGCATCCTCTTCGTCGCGGAGAACCCGTCGCGGGCGCTGCACAAGGTGAGCGAGATCTACGACCGCATCGCGTTCGCGGCGGTCGGCAAGTACAACGAGTTCGAGAACCTGCGCATCGGCGGCGTCCGCTACGCCGACCTGCGCGGCTACACCTACCACCGCAACGACGTCACCGCGCGCGGGCTGGCCAACGTCTACGCCCAGACGCTCGGCACGATCTTCTCCAGCGGCGCCGAGAAGCCCTACGAGGTGGAGCTGATCGTCGCGGAGGTCGGCGAGGCGCCGAAGGACGACCAGATCTACCGGCTGCCGCACGACGGCTCCATCGTCGACGAGCACGGCTCCGTCGCGGTCGGTGGGAACTCCGACCAGATCGGCTCCTACCTCGACCAGCGGCACCGCGACGACATGACGCTCCCCGAGGCGCTGAAGCTCGCCGTGGAGGCGCTGGGCCGGGACAACAACGGCGGCGAGCGCACGCTGACCGCAGACCAGCTCGAAGTGGCGGTGCTGGACCGCGGCCGGCCGCAGCAGCGCAAGTTCAAGCGGGTGCTCGGGCGGCAGCTGGCCCGGCTGCTCGACCCGGGCGCGACGACCGCGGACGCCTCGGAGGTCGCGGCCTCCGACACCGACGGCGACGCCGAGCCCGACGACACGGCGACCGGCGGCACGGGCCCCGACACGACGGGCCCCGACACCACGGGCCCCGACACCACGGGCCCCGACACCACCGGGTCCTGACCGGCGCGCGGGTCCGACGCCTGACGTGACCACCGCCCGCGCGGTCACGTCAGGCGAAGCCGCGCGGTCGGCCCGAGCGGATCAGCCGCTTGGCGGCGGGGCGCAGGAGCCCCGCCGTACCAGGCTCACCGGCAGTACGGCCGTACCGGGGTCCTGGCCGTCCAGCACGGCCAGCAGCGCCCGCATGCCCGCAGCGCCCACCTCCCGGGCGGGCAGGCGCACGGTGGTCAGCTCCGGTTCCAGGGCGACGGCGAGCGGAAGATCGTCGAAGCCCGTCACCGACACGTCCTCGGGCACCCGTAGGCCCAGCCGGCGGGCCGCCTTGTAGGCGCCGGCCGCCAGCAGGTCGTCGTCGCAGACGACGGCCGTGGGGCGGGGAGCGGCCTCCAACAGCTCCAGGGCCGCGCGAAGCCCGTCGGCCACGTCCAAGCGCGCCGCGCGGCGTGTCGGCGGCGGCGCGCCCGCGTCCGTCAGCGCACGGGTGAGGCTCGCCGCCCGCTCGTCGAAGGTCCAGCTGGGCACGGCCGCCGCCAGGTGTGCGACCCGCCGGTGGCCCAGCCCCAGCAGGTGGTCGGCCACCTGCCGTATGCCGTCGGCGATCGCCAGGTTCACCGTGCCCGCCGCGGGCGTGGAGCCGGGTTCGCTGTCGAGCATCACCAGCGGCAGCCCGCCTCCCTGGAGCCCGCCGCGCTGGAGCCCGGTCAGCGCCTCCGCGGCCATCGACGAGGCGATGACGCCGTCGAGCGCCGCCCGTGCGGAGCTGAACGGGTCCCGCGCCGGCCCGATACCCTCGGGGGAGGGGTAGAGCACCACGCCGAAGTCGTGCTCGGCCGCCACCTCGGCCGCGCCGAGATGGACCTGGGCGAAGAAGTCGCTGGTCAGGGCTGGTACGACCAGCAGCGCGGTGCGGGTGCTCCCGGTACGCAGGCTTCGGGCGGCGAGGTTGGGCCGGTAGCCGAGGCGGTCGGCGGCCGCCCGGACGGCGTCCGCCGTGCGCGGGGAGACCCGGCCCCGCCACTTGTCCCCGAGCACCAGGGAGACCGTGGCCTGGGAGACCCCGGCGGCCTTGGCGACGTCGCGGCTGGTGGGCCGTGGGGAGGAAGTGCTCACACGCGCTCCGGCTGTTTTCCGTTGGACCTCGGGACGCCGTCATGGTACGTATGACGGCAGCACGTTATACGTAACACCTGGAGGGTTGGATGAGCGGGACAGCGCGGTCGGGCACCGGCTACGCCGAACTGCTGCGCGCACGGCACGTCACCCGGCTGCTGCTGGGCACCCTGGTCGGGCGCCTGCCGAACGCGACCGCGCACGTCGCCATCGTCCTGTTCGTCCGCTCCGAGGGCGGCAGTTACACGCTCGCCGGAGTGCTCGCCACCGTCTACGGGCTGGCCACCGCCGTCGGCCAGCCGCTCCTCGGCCGGGCTGTCGACCTCGTCGGCCAGCCCCGCGTGATGCTCCCGGCGGCGCTCCTCTCCGCGCTCGGCATGCTGGCGTTCGCGGCGATCGGCATCGAACCGCTCGCGCTCGCGGCGGCCGCCGTGCTCGTCGCCGGGCTGTTCACCCCGCCGCTGGAGGGCGGCCTGCGGGCGCTGTGGCCCAGCGTCCTGGGCCGGCAGGACCGGGTGCACCGGGCCTACGCGCTCGACTCCGTCGCCCAGGAGGTCATGTTCACCATCGGCCCGCTGGTGGTGACGCTTGCCGTTGCCCTGTGGTCCGAGGCCGGCGCCCTGCTGGTGATCAACGTGATCGGCGTGCTGGGCGCCCTCTCGGTGGTCGCCTCGGAGCCCTCCCGGAAGTGGCGCAGCGCCCCGCGCGAGGCGCACTGGCTGGGCGCCCTGCGCTCCCCCGGACTGCTGGCGCTGCTCGGCGCGTTCCTCTTCGTCGGGATGGCGCTCGGCTCCATCACCGTCGCCGCCGTGGCCTACGCCGACGGCGAGCACGGCGTCGGCACCAACCTCGTCTACGCACTGCTCATGTCCGGCATCGGCTTCGGCGCGCTGGTCGGCGGCCTCGCCTACGGCGCCCGGGACTGGGCCGGCCCGCCCGAGCCGCGGCTGCGGGTCCTCATCGGACTGCTGGCGGTCGGCTACCTGCCGCTGCTGCTGGTACCCGGGTACCTCGCGATGACCGCGCTGGCCTGCCTGGCCGGGCTCTTCCTCGCCCCGGCGCTCAGCTGCGCCTTCGTGGTGGTCGACCGCCACGCGCCGCGGGGCACGGTCACCGAGGCGTTCTCCTGGCTGGTCACCACCTTCGGCGTGGGCGCGGCACTGGGCACCGCGGTGGTCGGACCCGCCATCGAGGGCGGCGGCGTCGTCGGAGGGTTTGTCGTCCCGGGCGCCGCGGGCGCGGCCGCGCTGCTGGTCCTGCTGGCGACCCGCCGCGCGCTGTCGGAACCGCGAGAGCCCGCCACGCCGGACACCGCTCAGGTCCTCACACCGCCCTCCGCCCCGGGCGCCACCGGGGAAAACGAAACGAACCGCCCGAGCGAACCCGGTTTCAGATCACGTCATCAGGCGTAATGTTCATGCATGGACCGCCGAATCTTCGGGCTGGAGAACGAGTACGGCGTCACATGCACGTTCCGGGGTCAGCGGCGGCTGTCCCCAGACGAGGTGGCGCGGTACCTCTTCCGCCGTGTCGTGTCATGGGGCCGCTCTAGCAACGTGTTCCTGCGCAACGGCGCCCGTCTCTACCTCGACGTGGGCTCGCACCCGGAGTACGCCACTCCGGAGTGCGACAACGTGACCGAGCTGGTCACCCACGACAAGGCGGGCGAGCGCATTCTCGAGGGGCTCCTCGTCGACGCCGAACGCCGGCTGCACGAGGAGGGCATCGCCGGCGACGTCTACCTGTTCAAGAACAACACCGACTCCGCCGGCAACTCCTACGGCTGCCACGAGAACTACCTCGTGGCCCGCCACGGCGAGTTCTCCCGGCTCGCCGACGTCCTCATCCCGTTCCTCGTCACCCGGCAGCTCATCTGCGGCGCCGGCAAGGTGCTCCAGACGCCGCGCGGCGCCGTCTACTGCGTCAGTCAGCGCGCCGAGCACATCTGGGAGGGGGTCAGCTCGGCGACCACCCGCTCCCGTCCGATCATCAACACCCGCGACGAGCCGCACGCCGACGCCGAGCGCTACCGCCGGCTGCACGTGATCGTCGGCGACTCCAACATGTCCGAGACGACCATGCTGCTGAAGGTCGGCGCCACCGACCTCGTGCTGCGCATGATCGAGGCGGGCACGGTCATGCGCGACCTCACCCTGGAGAACCCGATCCGGGCCATCCGCGAGGTCAGCCACGACACCACCGGGCAGCGCAAGGTCCGGTTGGCCAGCGGCCGGGAGGCCTCCGCGCTGGAGGTCCAGCAGGAGTACTACGAGAAGGCCGCCGACTTCTGCGACCGCCGCGGCATCCGCACCGGGCTGACCGAGCAGGTCCTGGAGCTGTGGGGCCGCACCCTGGAGGCGGTGCGGGAGCAGGACCTGGACCGGATCGGCTCCGAGATCGACTGGGTCATGAAGTACCAGCTCATCGAGCGCTACCGGGCCAAGCACAACATGAGCATGTCCAACCCCCGGGTGGCCCAGATAGACCTCGCCTACCACGACATCCACCGCCGCCGCGGCCTGTACTACCTGCTGGAACGCAAGGGCCAGGCCAAGCGCGTCTGCAACGACCTCAAGATCTTCGAGGCGAAGTCGGTGCCCCCGCAGACCACCAGGGCCCGGCTGCGCGGCGACTTCATCCGCCGCGCCCAGGAGCAGCGCCGCGACTTCACCGTCGACTGGGTCCACCTGAAGCTCAACGACCAGGCACAACGCACGGTCCTGTGCAAGGACCCGTTCCGCTCCGTCGACGAAAGGGTGGTGAAGCTGATCGCCGGCATGTGACGGTTCCAGAGTCCGGAGGCGAACCGGCGGCGGTGCGCCCGCCGCCGGTTCGCCGTCCGCGGACCCGGCACGGGTGCGGGTGCGGGCACGGGTACGGGTCGTAGAGTGAAGGCCGTCGACCACCCCCGAGCCCGAGTTGGACTGATGAAACTCAACATGAGCACACGCCGCGCGGCCG
Source organism: Streptomyces durbertensis (assembly GCF_014156695.1). GTDB lineage: Bacteria > Actinomycetota > Actinomycetes > Streptomycetales > Streptomycetaceae > Streptomyces > Streptomyces durbertensis. The sequence goes on from NZ_WMLF01000075.1 coordinate 11,253, forward strand.
CGGCGTTGACCGCCTCCCTCTGCCTGTTCGCCACGGCCTGCGGATCGGACGACAGCAAGAACGACGCCGCGTCGGGTTCGCAGGTCAAGGTGTCCGGCGCGTTCGGCGAGAAGCCGGAGGTGGAGGTCGATTCGGACGCCAAGCCCGCCGACGAGGCGGTCGTCCAGACGGTCAGCGAGGGCAAGGGCGAGAAGGTCGAGAAGGGCGACTTCATCCGCCTGGACTTCGCCGGCTTCACCATGAAGGACGGCAAGGAGCTGGGCGGCACCTGGCCCGCCGAGGGCGAGACGGAGGAAGAGGGCACGGCGCGCCGCCAACTCGTGCAGCAGGCCGGCCAGCCCAGCCGCGAACTGCCCGACCCCGTCATGGAGGCGGTGCTCGGCCAGAAGGCCGGCAGCCGCATCACCGTCGAGGGAACGGCCGAGGCCGTTGTCGGCGAGGGCCTGAACCCGCAGGCCGGCATCGACCCCAAGGACGGACTCGTCTGGGTGATCGACGTCGTCGGCGCGGACAAGGTGGACGCCAAGGCGGAGGTCGAGGGCGACCAGGCCAAGCCGGCCGACGGCATGCCCGAGGTGAAGTACAACTCCAAGAAGGCCGCCGACATCACCGTCCCCAAGGGTGTGAAGGCCCCCACCAAGCTCAAGGAGCAGGTCCTGGTCAAGGGCTCCGGTGACGAGGTCGCGGCCGGCGACGGGCTGATCGTCCAGTACACCGGCGTCAAGTGGGAGGACGGCAAGAAGTTCGACGCCTCCTGGGACCACAACGGCGCCACCGCCTTCCAGATCGGCACCGGCTCCGTCGTGCAGGGCTGGGACCAGGGCCTGGTCGGCAAGCGGGTCGGCGACCGCGTCGAGCTGGTCATCCCGCCGAAGCTGGCGTACGGCGAGTCCGGCGGCGAGCTGGCGGAGAACACGTTGATCTTCGTCGTCGACATCGTGGGCAAGGTCTGACCCGCGTCTGCGAGACTTGCCCGACAAGCTGATCGAGAAATTCCTGTGGGAGCGATTTCGTGAACATCGACAAGCCCGAGGTGGACTTCCCCGAGGGCGAGCCGCCGGCCGACCTGGAGATCAACGACATCTGGGAGGGCGACGGTCCGGAGGCCAAGGCGGGCGACACCGTCTCCGTGCACTACGTGGGCGTGGCCTTCAGCACCGGCGAGGAGTTCGACGCCTCGTGGAACCGGGGCAAGCCGCTCCAGTTCAAGCTCGGCGTCGGCCAGGTCATCGCCGGCTGGGACCGCGGCGTGCAGGGCATGAAGGTCGGCGGCCGCCGGCGGCTGACCATCCCGGCGCACCTGGCGTACGGCGACGCGGGCGCCGGCAACGTCATCAAGCCCGGCGAGACGCTGATCTTCGTCTGCGACCTGGTCTCCGTCTGATCGACCGCCGCTCACGGCTGCGCCGCCGCACGGCAGTGCCACCTCGGACGGGAGTCTCCTACCACGGGTAGGGGGCTCCCGTCCCGTGTTTGTCCTGGGAAACGCGGTAGCGGTACGGTCGTCGATCGAGACGGGCAGGAGAGAGGGCGTCATGGCGATTGCCAAGGCCGAGCGGCTGATGAATCTGGCGCTGTGCCTCCTGGGGACGACGCGACCGCTGACCAAGCGCGAGCTGCGGTCCTCGATCGAGGCGTACCTGGAGGCGGGCAACGAGGACTCGTTCAACCGCATGTTCGAGCGCGACAAGGACGATCTGCGCGAACTCGGCCTGCTCATCGAGACGGTGGAGAACTTCGAAGGTGAGGTCGGCTACCACGCGCGGCGCGACCTCAACCGGCTCCCGCCGATCTCCCTCGACGCCGAGGAGGCCGCCGCCCTCCAACTGGCCGCCAAGGTGTGGCAGCAGGCCCGGCTGGCCGGCGCCGCCTGCGGCGCGCTCCAGAAGCTCCGGGTGGCAGGCATGCCGGTGAACGACGGCCCCGAGGACGCCTACGCCGCCCTGGAACCCCGCATCCCCGCGCGGGAGGCGGCGTTCGAACCGCTCATGCTGGCCTGCCGCGACCGCCGCCCGGTCGTCTTCGCCTACCGCAGGTCCAACGCGGCCAGCGCCGAGCGCCGCCAGGTCGAGCCCTGGACCCTGGAATGCTGGCGCGGCCAGTGGTACCTCGCCGGCTGGGACCGCGACCGCGGCGACAGCAGGGTCTTCCGCCTCTCCCGGATCACCGGGCCCGTCCGCTCCCGTGCCGGGGCGTACACCGCGCCCGTGCCCGACCAGGTCCGGGTGCGCGAGACCGTGGAGCGCTGGGCGGGGGAGAGCGCCACCGGCACCGCCCGGATCCGGCTGCGCAAGGACTGCGGCTACCCGCTGCGCGCCCGCGCCCTGAACGTCCGCGACCTCGGCGAGGACTGGGACGAGCTGGAGATCCCGCACGGCCACGGACTGGACGCCTGGCTGGTCGAGTTCGGCCCCGACGTGGTGGTGCTGGAACCCGCGGAGCTGCGGGCCGACGTGGTGGACCGGCTGCGCGCCGTGGCCAAGGGCTGAGAGGACACCGGACATGGCGAGCAACGCGATCGACCAGACCAGGCGGATGCTGTCCCTGGTGACCTACCTCAAGGAACGCCCCGGCGCCCGCGTCGAGGACGTCGCCCGGGCCTTCGGCGTGACGCCCGAGGAGCTGATCGCCGACCTGAACGTGCTGCCCATGTGCGGCACCAGCTTCCGGGGCGGCGACCTGCTGGACATCGACACCGACGGTGAGCACATCTGGTGGCACAACGCCGACGCCGTCTCCTCCGGCGGCGCGCCGCTGCGGCTCGCCGCCGACGAGGCGACCGCGCTGCTGGTCGCCGCCCGCGCGGTGGCGACGCTGCCCGGGCTGCGGGAGGGCGACCGCGAGGCGCTGGTACGGGCCACCGCCAAGCTGGAGGCGGCCGCCGGGGAGAACGCCGGCGCCAGCTCCCGCGTCTCGGTGACCTTCGAAAGCGAAGGCGGCGTCTTCGCCGAGGTCGACCGGGCCATCAGCGAGCGCCGGCGGCTGTGGCTGCGCTACTACTCGCCCTCCCGGGACGAGCTGACCGAGCGCGAGGTCGACCCCGTCCGGCTTTTTGTCCTCGGCCACACCTACATGGAGGCCTGGTGCCGGCTCTCCGAGGCGCGCCGGACCTTCCGCCTCGACCGGGTGGCGGAGATCCGACTGCTGGACGAGTCGGCCGACCCGCCCGCCGTCACCCCGCGCGACCTGTCCGCCGGGCTGGTGCAGCCCTCCCCCGAGGACCCGGAGGTGGTCGTCGAGGTGGGCCCCGGCGGCCGGTGGGTCGCCGAGTACTACCCGCACGACAGCGCCGAGGAGCTGCCCGACGGCGGTCTGCGCATCACGCTGCGCACCCCCGACCCCGCGTCGCTGCGCCGGCTCGCGCTGCGGCTGGGCCGCGACGGCCACATCGTCTCGCCCCCCGAGCTGGCCGACGCCGCCCGGGACGCCGCCCGCGCGGCACTCGCCGCCTACGACGGCTGAACCGTCCACTAGGCTCCTGGCATGCTCTGGCCGATGTTGTTCGTCACGCTCGCCTTCTGCGGGATCGCCGTGCTGGGGGTGCTCGCCGTACGGGTGGGCCTCGAGGTGAGGCGCTTCTCCCGCGCGGTGGCGGACAGCTCCGAGCGGATCACCCGCGCCGCCGAGGACCTGGAGCGCGCCGCGGGACCGCTCGCCGCCGGGGCCGACGCGGTACGCCGGCACTGAGAAGTGGCCTCCTGGCCGGGCCGCCGACGGGCTTCAGCCACGGTACGCGCGCACATTGCCAGGCGTTTACCGCCGCGCGTTACGATGAACTGGCCCTGGGCTGATCGGGCGCACTCGCCGCTCAGCCGACAACGGTATCCCCGCCTCGGTGAGAAGGTAGACATATGTTCGGTCAGATCGGTCCGTGGCAGCTGGTCATCATCATCGCCCTCATCGTGCTCATCTTCGGCGCGAAGCGACTGCCGGACGCCGCGCGCAGCCTGGGCAAGTCGCTCCGCATCCTCAAGAGCGAGACGTCCGCGATGAAGACGGACGGCGCCTCGTCCTCCGAGGCGAGCAAGTCCTCCGAGGCGGGCGACAAGCAGGCCGACCCGGCGCCCCGCACCATCCAGGCCGCCCCCGGCGACGTCAGCAGCTCCCGCCCGGTGGAGGAGCCGAACCGCACGAACCAGGGCTGACCGCCCCGCACGCTCCGGCGGCCCGCCGCCGCCTGACCGGGCCCGTGGAGGCCCGGTCGTCACGAGATCCGCCTTTTCGCTTAAGGACGTGGGGTGCTCAAGTCCGCCCGCAAGAAGCCCAAGGACCCCGAGGGGCGGATGCCCCTGGTGGAACACCTGCGCGAGTTGCGCAACCGGCTGGTCAAGGCCCTTCTGGCCATCGTGCCGCTGATGATCGTCGCGCTGTTCTTCGCGAAGGACATCATCGCCTTCATCAGCGAACCCGTGCCGCAGTGTAAGACCGAGCTGGAGGCGGCCGCCCGGCAGGGACGGTGTGCGGTCCTCTCCCAGATGGGGCTGACGTCTCCCTTCACGACCTTCGTCAAGGTGTCACTGATCGCCGCCCTGGTGGGTGCGGCGCCGGTCTGGCTCTACCAGATGTGGGCCTTCCTCGCCCCCGGGTTGCACGCCAAGGAGAAGAAGTACGCGCTGTCCACGGTGGTGTTCGGCACTCCGTTGTTCCTCACCGGCGCCTACCTCGCCTACTGGGTGCTGCCGCACGCCGTCCCCGTCCTGCTCAGCTTCAGCATCGACGGCTCGACGAACTACATCACCGTCGACGACATGATCGACATCTCCGTGAAGCTGGTGCTCGCGTTCGGCTTCGCCTTCCAGCTGCCCCTTGTGCTCATCCTCCTCAACAGGGGCGGCGTCCTCTCCGGTGAGCGGATGCTCGGCTGGTGGCGCGGCATGGTCATGGGTATCGCGATCTTCGCCGCGATGGTGACGCCGACCGACCCGGTGTCGATGCTGGCCCTGGCGGGGCCGATCACCGCGCTCTACTTCGGCGCGACGGGCTTCGCCCTGCTCAACGACCGCCGACGGGCGAAGCGGAACCCGGACGCCCATCTCTCCGACGACGAGGCCTCCGACCTCGACCTCACCCCCGCGCCCGTCC
>NZ_WMLF01000750.1 GCF_014156695.1 Streptomyces durbertensis
GGGGCGGGCTGGCGATCCGGGAGGGGAGGACGGCGACGGAGAAGTACGGGACGGACTGTTCGTCGACGTCGGCGAGCGGGGCGGTGCGTTCGCCGTCCATGGTGGCGCGTTCGACGTAGCGGGCCTCGGGGAGGCGGCCGGCTTCGGTGACCGCGCGGCGGACGGTGGGGAAGGTGCGGCCGAGCTTCATGACAACGGCGGCGTCGGTGGCGGCGAGGCGGGCCGTGAGCTCCTCCTCGGGGAGGGTGCCGGGCAGGATGGTGAGCACCTCCTCGCCTTCGGCGAGGGGTGTGCCGAGCCGGGCGGCGGCGGCCGAGACGGAGGTGACGCCGGGGATGACCTCGGTGGGGTAGCGGTCGGCGAGCCGCTTGTGCATGTGCATGTAGGAGCCGTAGAACATCGGGTCGCCCTCGGCGAGCACGGCGACGGTGCGGCCGGCGTCCAGGTGCGCGGCGAGCCGGGCGGCGGCCTCGGCGTAGAACTCCTCCATCGCGCCCCGGTAGCCGCCGGGGTGGTCGGTGGTCTCGGTGGTGACCGGGTAGACCAGCTTCTCCTCGATGTGCTCGGGGCGCAGGTGGCGGGCGGCGATGGAACGGGCGATGCTGCGGCCGTGCCGGGCGCTGTGGTAGGCGACGACGTCCGCCTCGCGGATCACCTCGACGGCGCGGACGGTCATCAGCGACGGGTCGCCGGGGCCGAGGCCGACGCCGTACAGCCGGCCGGTGGGCGTGGTCTCGCCGGCGGTGCCGGCGGTCTGCTGCTCGCTCACTCTTCCTCGCTCGCGATCGCGTTGAGCGCGGCGGCGGCCATGGCGCTGCCTCCGCGCCGGCCGCGCACCGCCAGGTACTCGACTCCCTTGCCGTAGGCGGCCAGTGCCTCCTTGGACTCGGCGGCGCCGATGAAGCCGACGGGCACGCCGATGATCGCGGCGGGGCGCGGGGCCCCTTCCTCCAGCATCTCCAGGAGGCGGAACAGCGCGGTGGGGGCGTTGCCGACGGCGACGACGGCGCCGTCGAGCCGGTCCCGCCACAGTTCCAGCGCGGCGGCGCTGCGGGTGGTGCCCAACTCGGCGGCGAGCGCGGGCACGGCGGGGTCGGAGAGGGTGCACACGACGTCGTTGTCGGCGGGCAGGCGCTTGCGGGTGACGCCGCTGGCGACCATCTTCGCGTCGCACAGGATCGGCGCGCCGGCCCGCAGCGCGGCGCGCGCGTCGCTGATGACGGACGGGCTGTACAGCACGTCCTTCACCAGGTCGGTCATGCCGCAGGCGTGGATCATCCGCACGACAACCCGGGAGACGTCGGCGGGCAGCGCGGCGAGGTCCGCCTCGGCGCGGATGGTCGCAAAGGACTGGCGGTAGATGGCCGCGCCGTCCTTCTCGTACTCGAACACTGTGC
>NZ_WMLF01000751.1 GCF_014156695.1 Streptomyces durbertensis
GGTGGACTGATAGGCGGGGGTGATCAGAGTGTGTGGCGGGTGCGATTTCCGCGATCAATGGGGTCTGTGACAGCCTGATCTTCCGTCCAACCCTCAGGGGCGCCCTGACCTGCGCGCCTTGCGCGCGCGTCGGGGGCGCTCCACCAGACCAAGGAGAGCACGTGCTCACTGTCGGTGACCAGTTCCCCAGCTACGACCTGACCGCCTGTGTGTCGCTGGAGAAGGGTCAGGAGTTCCAGCAGATCGACCACAAGACCTACGAGGGCAAGTGGAAGGTCGTCTTCTTCTGGCCGAAGGACTTCACCTTCGTCTGCCCGACCGAGATCGCCGCGTTCGGCAAGCTGAACGACGAGTTCGCCGACCGCGACGCGCAGATCCTCGGTGTCTCCGGCGACTCCGAGTTCGTCCACCACGCCTGGCGCAAGGACCACGACGACCTGCGTGACCTGCCGTTCCCGATGCTGGCGGACTCCAAGCACGAGCTCATGCGGGACTGCGGTGTCGAGGGCGAGGACGGCTTCGCGCAGCGTGCCGTCTTCATCGTCGACCCGAACAACGAGATCCAGTTCACCATGGTGACCGCCGGTTCCGTCGGCCGGAACCCCAAGGAGGTCCTGCGGGTCCTCGACGCCCTCCAGACGGACGAGCTCTGCCCGTGCAACTGGAGCAAGGGCGAGGACACCCTCGACGCGGGCAAGCTGCTCGCCGGCGAGTGACCTGACCCCCGGAATCCTCTCGGGGCCGAAGTGACCCACACGACGACGGAGATAGCGGAGTAACGCCACCATGGCACTGGACGAACTGAAGTCGGCCCTGCCGGACTACGCCAAGGACCTGAAGCTCAACCTGGGTTCCGTCATCGGCAACTCGGACCTTCCGCAGCAGCAGCTGTGGGGCACCGTGCTGGCCTGCGCGATCGCCTCGCGTTCGCCGAAGGTGCTGGCCGAGCTGGAGCCGGAGGCGAAGTCCAACCTCAAGCCCGAGGCGTACACGGCGGCCAAGGCGGCCGCTGCCGTCATGGCGATGAACAACGTCTTCTACCGGACCCGGCACCTGCTGTCGGACCCGGAGTACGGCAACCTGCGTGCCGGGCTGCGGATGAACGTCATCGGCAACCCGGGCGTGGACAAGGTCGACTTCGAGCTGTGGTCGCTGGCGGTCTCCGCCGTCAACGGGTGTGGCATGTGCCTGGACTCGCACGAGCAGGTGCTGCGCAAGGCCGGTGTGGAGCGCGAGACGATCCAGGAGGCGTTCAAGATCGCCGCGGTGATCGAGGCCGTGGGCGCCACCCTTGACGCCGAGGCCGTCATCGCCGAGTGATCCCACTCGAAGGAGTGGTGTCGCGGATCGGAAGTTGACGTCACTACCCCGAGTGCCGGGCGGGCCGCGTGGAG
>NZ_WMLF01000752.1 GCF_014156695.1 Streptomyces durbertensis
GGTGATGCGGCCGAGCGGCGAGAGCACCCTGCCGGCCATGACGTACCCGAACGCGAACGCGAGCACGGCCAGAGCCAGCAGGGCCACCAGAGACCGCCGCAGCAGCGAGCTGAGCACGGCCGTGCGCGGCGCGGAGCGGCGCGGGGCGCCGGTCGTCGTGGTACGCGTGGTGAGGGCGGTCAGGCGGCGCAGCAGCGGGCGGGCCAGCTCGGCGGCCTCCAGGACGGCGGCGCGCAGCAGCCGCGTGAGCGCGGCGTCCCCGCGCCACAGCCAGGCCGCCGCGCCCAGGCCCACCGCGACGTGCGCGCCCAGCAGCAGCCAGGGCGCCGCCGGGTGGCTGAGCGGGACGGCCGGGGTGTCGCCGGCCAAGCGGGCCAGCGGCGTGCCGAAGTCGCCGCCGGTGCAGATCAGGTTGACGCCCATCGAGCGCAGCGGGCCGATCACCGGGCCGCCGCCGGCCCCGTAGCAGGCCTGCTGGCCGGTGGTGAAGACCGTGTCGGCGGCGAGCTGGAGCGGCAGCAGCAGTGCCGCGATGGACCAGTAGCCGCGCAGTCGCCCGCCGAGGGCGTACGCGGCGGCGAAGACGACCGCGCTGACCAGTAGCAGCGTGGTGAGCGGCACGGGTGCGCCGGAGAGGACCACGTGCGTGCCGGCGGAGAGCGTGACGCACAGCGCGGTGAAGACCGCGGCGCGTGCCGCCCGTATCGCCGGCTGGGGGCCGCCGCCCGGCCCGCCTGTCATGTCGCCCATCGAAAAAGAGTGTGCCATGTGCGTGGATAAGGACAGGGTGAGGACGCCGCTTCCGCGATCTTTCCGCGACCACCCCGTGACCAGGCGGCCTACGGCCGCCGCCCCACCGCGCGGAGCCCGGCCCCGTCCCCGCTCGGCGCCCGTTCACCTCGGCCCTCCGCGGCCCGCTGCCCCGAGCGCCCCGAGCGCGCCGCCCGACTGCGCTCCGCGCCCGGGCGCCCCGAGCCGGGGGGCTGACGGCTCGGCCTTCCGGCGGCGGGCATTGAGCGAGCAGCCCGACCTTGCCCTCCCCGGCCCCGACCGCCCGATCTTCCCGCCGCTCCGGCGCTCCGACCCGGGGCCGGTCGCCCCGTCTTCCGGCGGCCCGGCCCTGAGGGCGCTGTCCGGCCTCGCCCCCGCTCCGGCGTCCCGGGTCGGGGGCCGCTCGCCGTGGCCTTCCGGCGCCTCGACCCCGAGGGCGCCGGAAGGCGGGGAGAAAGGGAACGTCGTCACAGCGGACGCGGTCCGCCTGCGGCCCTGCGGCCCTGCGGCCCTGCGGCCCTGCGGCCCTGCGGCCCTGCGGCCCTGCGGCCCTGCGGCCCTGCGGTCGTGCGGTCGTGCGGCCCTGCGGTCGTGCGGCCCTGCGGCCCGGGCAGCCCCGCGG
>NZ_WMLF01000753.1 GCF_014156695.1 Streptomyces durbertensis
CCACCGACCTGTGAGCCTGTGAGCTGATGCCGCCGAAGATCGACATCGACGCCTACGTCCAGGGCGTCCGCGAGGGATCACGGGCCTACGTCGCCCGTGCCATCACCCTCGTCGAGTCCACCCGCGCCGACCACCGCGAACTCGCCCAGCAACTCCTCGTCGAACTCCTCCCCTTCACCGGGCACGCCCGCCGCGTCGGCATCAGCGGCGTACCCGGCGTCGGCAAGTCCACCTTCATCGACTCCCTCGGCACGCTCCTCACCGGGCGCGGCCACCGCGTCGCCGTCCTCGCCGTCGACCCCTCCTCCGGCCGCACCGGCGGCTCCATCCTCGGCGACAAGACCCGCATGGCCCGCCTCGCCACCGACCCGAACGCGTTCGTCCGGCCCTCCCCGAGCGCCGGCACGCTCGGCGGCGTCGCCCGCGCCACCCGCGAGACCATGGTCGTCATGGAGGCCGCCGGCTACGACGTCGTCCTCGTCGAGACCGTCGGCGTCGGCCAGTCCGAGACCACCGTCGCCGCCATGGTCGACTCCTTCCTCCTCCTCACCCTCGCCCGCACCGGCGACCAGCTCCAGGGCATCAAGAAGGGCGTGCTCGAACTCGCCGACGTCGTCGCCGTCAACAAGGCCGACGGCCCCCACGAACGCGAGGCCCGCGCCGCCGCCCGCGAACTCGCCGGCGCCCTGCGCCTGTTGCACGCCTCCGACGCCGAGGACCGGGAAGCCTGGAACCCGCCCGTCCTCACCTGCAGCGCCCGCGACGACAAGGGCCTCGACGAGGTCTGGGACCGCCTCGAACAACACCGCGCCGTCCTCGACGCCACCGGCGCCCTCACCGCCAAACGCAAGGACCAGCAGGTCGCCTGGGTCTGGGCCATGGTCCAGGACCAGCTCCTCGACCGCCTCCGCGCCCACCCCGACGTCCGCCGCCTCACCCCCGACCTCGAACAGCAGGTGCGCGACGGCACCCTCACCGCCACCCTCGCCGCCCACCGGATCCTCACCACCTTCGGCGTCTGACGCCACCGGCTCATGACCACGCACCCCGTCGCCGACCTCTGCCGCCGGGCGGCCGCCGCCTGCGACGGCGCCCGCCTGCTCGAAACCCCCGGCCTGTCCGTCCTCCTCGCCCCACGCGAGGGCGCCGTCAACCTCACCGTCGCGTACGGCGACCACGAGGCCGCCCTCTGGCTGGACACCCACAAGTGGTCCGAGTACGACTGGACCCCCGACGACCACACCGAACTCGACGACCTCGCCGCCACGATCAGCGCCGTCCAGCGCGGCGACGCCGAACTCCACTACCGCCGCTCCGGCCCCCACCTCACCTACACCGGCGCCCGCGTCGCCACCCAACACGTCACCACCCACCCGGCGGCCCCCGACGC
>NZ_WMLF01000754.1 GCF_014156695.1 Streptomyces durbertensis
GCTGGCGGGGCTCTCGGCGGTGGCGGCGGGGGCGGCCTTCGGCTGCGCGCGGCTGCTGGCGCCCGACCCGGCGCGCCGCCCGACACGGCTGGCGCGTCCGACCGGCCGGACCCGTTCGGCCGCGGCTGCCCGTGGTGGGTGGCGGCTGCTGCCGCCGTCGCCGCTGGGAGCGGTGGTGGGCCGGGAACTGCGGCAGTGGTGGCGGGACCCGTGGCGTTCGCTGGAACTCCAGTGCGCGGTGTGGACGGTGGTCTTCATCGGGCTGATCGGTGTGGTCAGCGGCGTTCCGGTGCTGTTGCCGTTCGGCGGTGCGCTGCTCGGTCTGTTCACCGGGCTGGTGGCGTGCAACCTGCTGGGGCAGGACGGTACGGCGCTGTGGCTGACGGTCGTCGGCGCGGGGCCCGGGACCGTGCGCGACGACGTGCGGGGCCGGCAGATCGCGCTCCTGCTGATGTTCGCGCCGGCCGCCGTGGCGCTGACCGTCGTGATGACGGTGGTGTCCGGCGAGCACTGGACGTGGCCGGTGGTGGCGACGCTGCTGCCGGCGCTGCTGGGCGCGGGCGTCGGGATGGCGGTGCTGCTGTCGGTGGTCGCCGGGACGCCGGGCGTCGACCCGAAGTACCGGGTCGGGCCGAACGACGCGGGCGACGTCTCCTACCAGCTCTGGATCTCGATCTACGGCACGTTGCTGGCGGCGCTGCCCGCTGTGCTGCTCGCCGCGGCGCTGGTGCCGGGGCTGCTCGCGGGTACGGTCGGCGCGGCGGCGTGGCTTGCGGTGCCGTTCGGTGTGGCGAACGGCGGCACGGCGGCCTGGCTGTTGGGCCGGGTGGCGCATCGGAGGCTGGCCGCGAGGCTGCCGGAGACGTTTGTCCGGTTGCGTTACGGACGGGCGGTCGCCGCCGAGCAGCAGCCGGCGGGCGACGGCTGGCTGGACCGGATGGAACGGGGCGCGATAGCCGGCAACCAGGAACGGCGGCCGGTGGGCAGCTGAGCACTGCCGCACTGCCGCACTGCCGCACCGCCGCACCGTCCAAGCGGTGTGCGGGGCGGGGACGTCCGGGTGAGCCGGCCGGGCCGTGGGCGCCGGGTGGGCCACGTCCGACAAGCGGGGCCGGTGAGATCAGGTGAGCGGTGCCCACCGTCAACGCGCGAGGTGGGCACCGCGACCGTCACAGACGCTTCGGGCCCGCTAGCCTCGGCCCGGACCCGCGCTGCTCGTGGGCGGCACCGGCGTCAGCCGCAACCGCCGCCGCACTGGCAGGAGCCGCCCGACTGGCAGCCGCAGCTGCAGCCGGAGCCGCAGCTGCAGGAGGCCGGCAGCGGCGGGAGGACGGGAGTAGGTGTGCGTGGCGCGTCGGCCATGGCAACCCTCCTGGGTGGGTTGGG
>NZ_WMLF01000755.1 GCF_014156695.1 Streptomyces durbertensis
CCGCCCCCATCGCCCGCCGCTGAGATCCGGGCCCCGTGCCCGGCCTGTCCACCGCCTCCCACACCGCGCCCGCCCAGCCGACGAACCCTGGCTCCTCCCCGCACGGCCCCGTGACGGGCGGCCTCCGCACGAGCGCCCGGACCGCGGGGGACACTCCACCCGCTGACGCCGTTCTCCGGACCCGGCCGGCCCTGCAAGCCGCCCGTGGCCACGGGTCGTCCGGGCCGCCACACCGTGCCTGGCGCCCGGGGCCCCATGCGGCAGCCCGCCCGCGGACACGTCGCACGCCGGCTCCGACGCGCCGACGCACCACGCGCGCTGCGGTGCCTGGCACACTCACGTCTGCCGCTGGGAGCCCACGCCCGAGCGCGGCCGGGCGTCTGCTCGCGGCAGGGTCGCCGGCCACCCGCCTCGCCGGTTCGGCGGGCGCCCGGTCCACTCGCCCCGCCGCACGGACGGTCGGGCCGGGGTGCCCGGAGCGCGTCGACTCAGTTCGGCGGGCGCGAGGGATCCTCGCCGGCCGATGGACCGTGACGCCCGTCCGGCGAGGCCGGCCACGTCGGCGACGGGCGGCCCCGCTCGCCCGGCCCGCCGGGCGGGACCGGCCCGGCGGCTCCCGTGAGCCCGACCGGAACACCCGGCGGCGCCGGGTCCTCGTCGCGGGGGCCGAACAGCGCGGTGACCAGCAGATGGGTCAGCAGCGCCGCCAACGGCCACACGAGTATGGCCACTTCCGCCTCCAGCCGCAGCGGCCCGTCGAAGACGCCGCCGCGTCCGGCCTCCACCGCCCGTGCGGTCAGATTGCCACCGGGGCCGAGCAGTTCCCCGATCAGCCGGCCCACCATCGAACCGACCACTCCGCCCAGTGCCAGCCCGACCACCACACCGACGCCGCCCGAGCGCCGGACGAGGAACACCACGATCCCGCAGAGCGCGCCGATACCGGCCGCGAGCAGCGCGAACGTGCCGTCGACGGCGACGCTGTTCTCCCCCTCGCTGTTCTGCAGGTAGGCGCGTTCGCCGTCGGAGATGTACGGCACGCCGGGGGCGAGCCACAGCCACAGCAGACCCAGCAGCACCCCGGCGAGCGCCACGAAGCCGGCGACGACCAGCAGGTTGCGCAGGTCGCCGGGGCGCACGAGCCCGAGCTCCATCCGGTCCTCGGGGTGTGCGCCGCCGGGTGCGCCCCACCCTTCCCCGCCGTGGGCCGGCTCGGCGCCGTTCGCGTTCCCGCCGGGGGGCGGCGTGTCGCCGCGCGCCTGCCCGCCGGGGAGAGGGGCGCCGTACGGCGGCGTGGAGCCGTCCTTCTCCGGGCGCCGCGCCCAGGGGTCGTAGGGCGGCCGGGGCCGGGAGGAGCCGTGCGGATCCGGGGAGGGGTTGGG
>NZ_WMLF01000756.1 GCF_014156695.1 Streptomyces durbertensis
CCCCGGGGGAGGTGGGGGTGGTCCCCTCGATGGTCCCCGTGAGTTCCAGGGCGAGGTCCAGCATGCCGCCGCGCAGGGGCCACTTCTTTTCTGCGGGGGCCTTCCACCGCCACAGCAGTCCGTAGCGGGACTTGAGGGCCCCGGCGCGTTCACGGCGGTGCTTTTCGAGGACCAGTCCGGTGCGGTAGGAGCGGACCTCCCACAGGACCATTCGGCGCCAGATGCCGAAGGTGCCGGCCGGGTCGAGGAACCAGCGGCTGAGGCGGATGCCGTCCATGCGGCGCTGGCTAGTCATGCCGGTGCGGCGCCGGATGGCGTGGCGGACGCCTTCCATGAAGGCGATGAACAGCAGCGGCATCGCGGCGTGCATGCCCTGTCCGGTGATGCGATCCGGCCAGGACAAACCGGCCTCAACTGCCGACATGTTGAACCAGATAGTTGCGGCCGTGAACGCCCAGGCGAGCCATCGCAAAGGCGGGAGGGGCATGTCGAGCTGCTCCAGGACCAAATCGACGGTGAGTAGGGCGAGAATGCCCAGGTCAACGCCGATGGGGACGATCCAAGCGTGGTCTCCGAAGCCGTGCTCGCGGGCGACGGCTTCGACGGCGGCGAAGGAGCCGTATCCGCCGAGGCCGGCGAGGCCGGCGAAGAAGACTCCGGCGATGCCGATGACCCACTTCTGGGCTTTCGTGAAGGGCGGCGCCTTGGGGCGGTCTGCCATATCGGTTACCTTCCGTAAGGTGCGCGTGGGTGCGGTGCGCACCGTGCGCGCTGGACAAATGGGTGCGCATCGGACGGTGCGCGGCGAGGGTGCGGCGTCTCTACCTGGGGCGGGGACGGGTGCGCACGGTGCGCGGGGCCGCGCACCGTGCGGGCCTTCCGTTGATCACTCTCCGTTGTTTCAGGAGAGGGGCGAGCGGAGGATGTCGTACTTGCCAAAGCCCTCGTCCGACTCGTCCTCCGAGATCACTCCGGCCTCGATGAGGGCGTCGCGCTGGCGGTAGAACCAGCGCTTGGTGTCGGCGAGGTTGACCCTGATGACGATGTCGGTGACCTCGCGGGGAGCGAAGGAGTTTTTGCCCTCGCGAACCCACTGGTCGAGCCGCTCGTGCAGGGCCTGGCGGCCCTGGTCGCTGGTCAGCTTGTTGCTGTCGTCGCCGCCCAGCTCGAAGACCGGTGCGTCGTCGGCCGGGGCCTCGATGTCGTCCTCGATGCGCAGGTGGCCGTACTCGCCGGGCTCGGGGTCCTCGTCCAGCACGTTCTGCAGCATCTCGTTGAGCTCCTCGACTTCGCGCGCCATGGTCTCCTCGTCCACGTCGTCCATCTCCTCGTCCGGCGGTCCGGAGTAGGCCGGTGCCGTCTCGACAGCCGGGGAGGCC
>NZ_WMLF01000757.1 GCF_014156695.1 Streptomyces durbertensis
GTCCGTGAACGCCCCCCACCCCTATGATTGACCTTGTGGATGCTTGGGTGTGGTGGCTGATCGCCGCCGTAGGGCTGCTCATCCCGCTTGTCATCACCACGATGCCGGAGTTGGGCATGCTCGCCGTCGGCGCGGGCGCCGGCGCGCTCACGGCCGCGCTCGGCGGCGGCCCGGTGGCGCAGGTCGCGGTCTTCGCGATCGTGTCCACCGCGCTGATACTGGTGATCCGCCCGGTCGCCCGGCGCATGCGCGCCGAGCGACCCGAACTCGCCAGCGGCGTCGACGCCCTCAAGGGCCAGCGGGCCGTCGTCCTGGAACGCGTGGACGACAGCGGCGGCCGGGTGAAGATCGGCGGCGAGATCTGGTCGGCCCGCGCGCTGGATTCCGGGGAGTCCTACGAACCCGGCAGCCGGGTCGACGTGGTGGAGATCGACGGGGCCACCGCCGTCGTGATGTGATGGCCCGTGACACAGGCTCGGTCACGCACGGTGGCCGCCGCCCACCGAACACCTACCGACAGTCCAGGGGGACGCGATGGATGCAGTCATCATCGTCTTGATCATCCTGGTGGTGCTTGTCTTCATCGCACTCATCAAGACGATCCAGGTCATCCCGCAGGCGAGCGCGGCCATCGTCGAGAGGTTCGGGCGCTACACCCGCACGCTCAACGCGGGCCTGAACATCGTCGTGCCGTTCATCGACACCATCCGCAACCGCATCGACCTGCGTGAACAGGTCGTGCCCTTCCCGCCCCAGCCGGTGATCACCCAGGACAACCTGGTCGTGAACATCGACACCGTCATCTACTACCAGGTGACCGACGCCCGGGCCGCGACCTACGAGGTCGCCAGCTACATCCAGGCCATCGAGCAGCTCACCGTCACCACACTGCGGAACATCATCGGCGGCATGGACCTGGAGCGCACCCTGACCTCCCGCGAGGAGATCAACGCCGCGCTGCGCGGTGTGCTCGACGAGGCCACCGGCAAGTGGGGCATCCGCGTCAACCGCGTCGAGCTGAAGGCGATCGAGCCGCCGACCTCCATCCAGGACTCGATGGAGAAGCAGATGCGCGCCGACCGTGACAAGCGCGCCGCGATCCTCCAGGCCGAAGGTGTCCGGCAGTCCGAGATCCTCCAGGCGGAGGGCCACAAGCAGTCGGAGATCCTCCGCGCCGAAGGTGACGCCAAGGCCGCCGCGCTGCGCGCCGAAGGTGAGGCGCAGGCCATCCGGACGGTCTTCGAGTCCATCCACGCCGGTGACCCGGACCAGAAGCTGCTCTCCTACCAGTACCTCCAGATGCTTCCCAAGATCGCCGAGGGCGACGCCAACAAGCTCTGGATCGTGCCCAGCGAGATCGGCGACGCGCTCAAGGG
>NZ_WMLF01000758.1 GCF_014156695.1 Streptomyces durbertensis
TGTGGGGTGGCGGGTGGCTGGTTGTTGTTTGAGAACTGCACAGTGGACGCGAGCATCTGTGGCCAAGTATTTAAGGGCGCACGGTGGATGCCTTGGTACCAGGAACCGATGAAGGACGTGGGAGGCCGCGATAGGCCCCGGGGAGCTGTCAACCGAGCTTTGATCCGGGGGTGTCCGAATGGGGAAACCCGGCAGTCGTCATGGGCTGTCACCCATACCTGAACGCATAGGGTATGTGGAGGGAACGCGGGGAAGTGAAACATCTCAGTACCCGCAGGAAGAGAAAACAACCGTGATTCCGGGAGTAGTGGCGAGCGAAACCGGATGAGGCTAAACCGTATGTGTGTGATACCCGGCAGGGGTTGCGCATACGGGGTCGTGGGAGTTCTCTTGATCGGTCTGCCGGCCGGTCGGCGAGTGAGAAACCGTTGTGGTAGGCGAAGGGCATGCGAAAGGCCCGGCGTAGAGGGTAAGACCCCCGTAGCTGAAACTGCAACGGCTCGTTTGAGGACCACCCAAGTAGCATGGGGCCCGAGAAATCCTGTGTGAATCTGGCGGGACCACCCGCTAAGCCTAAATATTCCCTGGTGACCGATAGTGGATAGTACCGTGAGGGAATGGTGAAAAGTACCGCGGGAGCGGAGTGAAATAGTACCTGAAACCGTGTGCCTACAAGCCGTGGGAGCGTCGCATGCCAAGCTTGCTTGGTGTGTCGTGACTGCGTGCCTTTTGAAGAATGAGCCTGCGAGTTTGCGGTACGTTGCGAGGTTAACCCGTGTGGGGAAGCCGTAGCGAAAGCGAGTCCGAATAGGGCGTTCGAGTAGCGTGCTCAAGACCCGAAGCGGAGTGATCTAGCCATGGGCAGGGTGAAGCGGCTGTAAGAGGTCGTGGAGGCCCGAACCCACCAGGGTTGAAAACCTGGGGGATGACCTGTGGTTAGGGGTGAAAGGCCAATCAAACTCCGTGATAGCTGGTTCTCCCCGAAATGCATTTAGGTGCAGCGTCGTGTGTTTCTTGCCGGAGGTAGAGCACTGGATAGGCGATGGGCCCTACCGGGTTACTGACCTTAGCCAAACTCCGAATGCCGGTAAGTGAGAGCGCGGCAGTGAGACTGTGGGGGATAAGCTCCATGGTCGAGAGGGAAACAGCCCAGAGCATCGACTAAGGCCCCTAAGCGTGTGCTAAGTGGGAAAGGATGTGGAGTCGCAGAGACAACCAGGAGGTTGGCTTAGAAGCAGCCATCCTTGAAAGAGTGCGTAATAGCTCACTGGTCAAGTGATTCCGCGCCGACAATGTAGCGGGGCTCAAGTACACCGCCGAAGTCGTGTCACTCCAACAT
>NZ_WMLF01000759.1 GCF_014156695.1 Streptomyces durbertensis
CTTCTGCCTGGGGGCGGGGCTCGCCCGGTTGGAGATGCGGATCCTGCTGCGGGAGTTGCTGACGCGGCTGCCTGGGGTACGGGCGTGTGGGGATCCGGTGCTGGTGCCGTCGTCGTTCGACCACCGGGTGGCGTCGTTGCCGTTCGCGTTCGACTGACGGGGAGCGGACGGGCTGGTTCCCGGGTCGGTGGGGGGTCGGTGTGCGCCCGCCGGCTGCCTTCGTGGGCGGCCGGCGGGCGGGTGTCAGGCGACGAGGCTGCCGGGGGCGCTGGCGTTCTGGGGGGTGCCGGCGACGACGCGGGCGGCCGCGGCGAGTCGGTTGACGGCTTCGGTGGCCAGTGGTCCGGAGACGGTGAAGGGCAGGCGTACGTAGCCTTCGAAGGCACCGTCGATGCCGAAGCGGGGGCCGGAGGGGACGCGGACGCCGAGGCGTTCGCCGGCTTCGGCGATACGGGAGCCGGAGAGTCCGCCGGTGCGGGTCCACAGGGTGAGGCCGCCGGTGGGGACGGTGAACTCCCAGTCGGGCAGGGTGGCGCGCAGCGCGGTGACGAGGGCGTCGCGGTTGGTGCGGGCGATGTCGCGGCGGTCGGCGACGGCCGCGGCCCAGGCGTCCGTGGTGAGCAGGTGGGTCAGGGCGAGTTGTTCGAGAACCGGGCTGCCGAGGTCGGCGTAGGCGCGGGCGGCGACGAGGCGGCGGACGATGTCGGGGGCGGCGCGGACCCATCCGATGCGGATGCCGGCCCAGATGGCCTTGCTGGCGGAGCCGAGGGTGATGACGGCGGAGCCGGCGGGGTCGAACGCGGCGACCGGGCGGGGCATGTCGGCGGCGGTGTCGGGGTCGAGGGCGAGGTCGGCCATGGTCTCGTCGGCGATGAGGAGGGTGCCGGCGGCGCGGGCGGCGGCGACGAGGTCGCGGCGCTGCTCCTCGTCGGCGAGGGCGCCGGTGGGGTTGTGGAAGTCGGGGATGACGTAGGCGAGTCGGGGCGCGGCGGCGCGTAGGGTCTGGTGCCAGGCGGCGAGGTCCCAGCCGCGGTGTTCGGCGGCCATGGCGACGGGGACGAGGCGGGCTCCTGACTCGCGCAGGAGTTGGAGGATGTTGGCGTAGGAGGGGTGCTCGACGGCGATGCGTTCGCCGCGTGGGGCGAGGTGGTGGCAGAGGGCGGAGGCGGCGCCCATGGCACCGGTGGTGACCATGATCTGTTCGGGCATGGTGGGGACGCCGCGGGCGGTGTAGCGGTCGGCGAGCGCCTGGCGGAGGCTGGGGAGGCCGGCCGGGTAGTCGCCGTGGGTGTGGGTGTAGGGCGTGAGTTCGGAGAGGGCGGCTTCGAAGGCCC
>NZ_WMLF01000076.1 GCF_014156695.1 Streptomyces durbertensis
CCCCCGACCCGCCCGCGGCACCCCGGTGTGCCGGCGGCGCGGGCCGGAGCGGAGCTGATGCGAGAATGGCCCGCATGGCTATCGATCGTCCTCGCGTGCTGTCCGGTATCCAACCCACGGCGGGCTCGTTCCACCTGGGCAACTACCTGGGCGCGGTACGCCAGTGGGTGTCGTTGCAGGAGACCCACGACGCCTTCTACATGGTCGTCGACCTGCACGCGATCACGGTCCCGCAGGACCCGGAGGAGCTCCGCCGGTCCAGCCGGCTCGCGGCGGCCCAGCTGCTGGCGGCCGGGCTCGACCCGGAGCGCTGCACCCTGTTCGTCCAGAGCCACGTGCCCGAGCACGCGCAGCTCGCCTGGGTGATGAACTGCTTCACCGGCTTCGGTGAGGCGTCCCGGATGACGCAGTTCAAGGACAAGTCCGCCAAGCAGGGCGCCGAGGGCACCACCGTCGGCCTGTTCACCTACCCGATCCTCCAGATCGCCGACATCCTGCTCTACCACGCCGACCAGGTCCCGGTCGGCGAGGACCAGCGGCAGCACATCGAGCTGACCCGGGACGTCGCCGCCCGGTTCAACGGCCGTTTCGGTGAGACGTTCACCGTGCCGGCGCCGTACATCCTGAAGGAGACGGCGAAGATCTACGACCTTCAGGATCCGGCGGTGAAGATGAGCAAGTCCGCGTCCTCCCCCAAGGGCATCATCTGGCTGCTCGACGAGCCGAAGAAGACCGCGAAGAAGGTTCGCAGCGCGGTCACCGACACCGACACCGTGGTCCGCTACGACCCGGAGGCCAAGCCGGGCGTCAGCAACCTGCTCGGCATCTACTCCACTCTTACCGGTAGGAGTGTCGCCGAGCTGGAGCAGGCGTACGCCGGCAAGGGCTATGGTGCGCTCAAGACCGAGCTGGCCGAGGTGGTGACCGACTGGGTGACGCCCTTCCGTACCCGCACCGAGGAGTACATGGGCGACCCCGAGACGCTGGACGCCATCCTGGCCAAGGGTGCGGAGAAGGCACGCGCGGTCGCCGCCGAGACCCTCGCCGAGGTGTACGACAAGGTGGGGTTCCTGCCGGCCAAGCACTGAGGTCCGGGCGGGCCCGGGACGGGACCGGCGGGGTCGTGTGAATCACAGCCCCGCCACCGCTCCGCCGGCGCCGGGATCACGGACACTTGCGGCAGGGCCGGAACGGGACGAGGAAGGAGACACCGTGGAGACCGTGACGCTCGGCGTGTCGATCGCCGTCCCGGAGCCGTACGGCAGCCTGCTCCAGGAGCGGCGCGTGGGCTTCGGCGACACCGCGGCGCACGGCATCCCCACCCATGTCACGCTGCTGCCGCCGACCGAGGTGCCCACCGCCTCCCGGGAGCGCATCGAGGCGCACCTGGCGGCCGTCGCCGCGTCCAGCAGGTCCTTCCCGATGCGGCTCTCCGGCACGGACACCTTCCGGCCGCTGTCCCCGGTGGTCTTCGTGCAGGTCGTGGAGGGCGGCGCGGCCTGCGGCTGGCTCCAGGAGCAGGTGCGGGTCAGCGACGGCCCGCTGAACCGGGAGCTGAGCTTCCCCTACCACCCGCACGTCACGGTCGCCCACGGCATCGCCGAGGAACTGCTCGACAAGGCGTACACCGAGCTCGCCGACTTCGAGGCGGCCTGGACGGCGACCGGCTTCGCCCTCTACGAGCAGGGCGCCGACGGCGTCTGGCGGCTCCAGCGCGAGTACCCCTTCAACGACGCCGCGGACGCCGGGCCGACCGCCGGCGACCACGCTCCGCGCACCTCGGAAGCACCCTCGGGCGACCCGGTCGGGCGGCCCGACACCGCCCGGCCGTCGACCGTCGAGCGGGCGGACCGGTCGAGCGCCGCCGACCGCCCGAAGCGCCGGCCGAGCCCGCCGGCGCCGCGTGCCGAGGCCGTGCCGCAGCGTGCCGAGCCCGCCGCGCCGCGCGGCGCGGTACCTGCCCAGGGCGGCGCGGTACCGGCCCAGGGCGGCACCGCCGCGCCCGCCCGGCCTGTCGTGACGCCGTAGATCGCGCGCCACCGGGTACAAACGCACGCATGGAGTGGTTGACCCGGCTTCCCGTCATCGGCCCGCTGGTCGTCCGGCTGATGCGCACGCACCTGTGGCGCGCCTACGAACGCCTCGACGAGACGCACTGGACCAGGCTGGCCGCCGCGATCACCTTCATCAGCTTCCTCGCGCTCTTCCCCATGCTGGCGCTGGGCGCCGCCATCGGCGCGGCCACGCTCAACGAGGACCGGATGGCCCGGCTGGAGGAGTTCCTGGCCGACCAGGTGCCCGGCATCTCCGACGAGGTGGACATCCAGGGCCTGGTCGACAACGCGGGCACGGTCGGTACGGTCGCCGCGCTCCTGCTGCTGCTCACCGGGCTCGGCTGGACCAGGTCGCTGCGCGAGTGCCTGCGCGAGGTGTGGCGGCTGCCCGAGGAGGACGTCCACTTCCTGCTCGGCAAGGTCAAGGACTTCGGGATACTGGTCGGCCTCGGGCTGGTCGGCCTGCTGTCGATCGCCGGCTCCAGCTTCGCGGTGGGCTCCGTCGACTGGACGGTCGACCAGCTGGGCGTGGACGAGTCCGGCCCGGTGGCCT
This sequence comes from Streptomyces durbertensis, assembly GCF_014156695.1. Classification (GTDB taxonomy): domain Bacteria; phylum Actinomycetota; class Actinomycetes; order Streptomycetales; family Streptomycetaceae; genus Streptomyces; species Streptomyces durbertensis. The sequence continues at coordinate 2,608 of NZ_WMLF01000076.1, forward strand.
GGCTGCTGCGGATCGCGCCGGTGCTCGGCGCGGTGCTCGTGAGCGGCCTGCTGCTGCTCTACCTGCTCACCCGGGTGCCGGGCGTACGGCCGCCGCGCCGGGCCGTGCTGGAGGCCGCGGTGATGGGCGCGATCGGCTTCGAGGTGCTGAAGCTGCTGCTCGGCGGCTACCTGCGCGGAGTCGCGGCGAAGAGCATGTACGGGGCGTTCGGCATCCCGATCGCGCTGCTGATCTGGATCAGCCTGATGGCCCGCCTGCTGCTGTTCTGCACGGCGTGGACGGCGACGGCCGAGGCGGTCGCCGACTCCTCGGAGGACGCACGGGACGCGGCCGATCCGGCGGCGGCAGCAGAGGAGACGGGGAGGCCGGCGGACGGGAACGGCCCGCCCCTCGTGGGACGGGCCGTCTCGACGGTCGGCGGCTCGCCGCTCAGCGACCCCACGGCAGGCGGAGGCGGCGACGCGCCGCCGGGGCCGGGGACGGACTCCGAGCCCCGGTCCGGCTCGCACCCGCGGGGGCCTTCGGGGCCGGCGGGGCCGTAGAGGCCTTCGGGCTGGTCGGGTCCGTCGGGGCCTTTGGGCCGGTCGGGTCCTTCGGGGCCGCCGCCGGGGTCCGGGGCGGGCGGCTGACGCCCGCCGGCTGCGGCCAGCGGCGGTGGACGACGTAGCCGAGCACGGCGAGCAGCGCCAGGCTGGCGCCGGTCAGCGCGAGCGGGGTGCCGACGCCGTCCGTGCCGGAGGGCCGTCCGGCGGCGACCTGCTCGCCGCCGATGGCGGTGCCGGGCGTGCCGCCCGCCTTGCCCTCCTCGCCGCCTTCGAGGCGTTCCCGCTCGGAGACCGGCGGCACCAGCTCGCCGACCGGCCGCACCTTCTCGGCGGCGGCGAAACCCCAGTCGAAGAGCTTGGCGGTCTGCTTGTAGACGTCGTTGCGGTGGCTGTCCTCGCGGTCCCGGTCCGGGTGCATCACGGTGACCAGGAGCTTGCGGTCGCCGCGCTGGGCGATGCCGGTGAAGGTGTAGCCGGCGTTGCTCGTGAAGCCGTTCTTGATGCCGGCCAGCCCCTTGTAGGGGGCGAGGCGGTCCCCCGCGTAGTCGCCGCGCATCAGCCGGTTGGTGGTCTCGATCGCGAAGCGCTCCCGCTTGCCCTTCTTGTCGAAGCCGCCGGGGAACTTCGCGCTGACCGTCGCCGCGTAGGCCCGGAAGTCCGGGTTCTGCATGCCGGCGCGGGCGATCAGGGTGAGGTCGTAGGCGGAGGACGTCTGCCCGTCGGCGTCGTAGCCGTCGGGGCTGACGACGTGGGTGTCCTCGGCGCCCAGCTCCCGGGCGCGGTCGTTCATCTCCCGGGCCGTCTTGGCCATGCCGCCGTTGATGGCGGCGAGCACGTGCACCGCGTCGTTGCCGGAGCGGAGGAAGACGCCGTTCCACAGGTCGTGGACCGTGTAGCTGTGGTCCTCCTTGATGCCGACCGCGCTGCTTCCCGCGCCCATGCCGGCCAGGTCCTCCGGCTGCACGGTGTACTCGAAGTCCTTCTCGTACTTCGGCAGCAGGATCTCGGCGAAGAGCATCTTGAGCGTGGAGGCGGGGGCGAGTCGCCAGTGGGCGTTGTGCGCCGCCAGGATCTCGCCGGTCTCCGCGTCCGCCACCACCCAGGAGCGGGCGGTGACGCCCTTGGGCAGCTTGGGCGCGCCGGGCTGGAGGCTGACCTGTGTGCCCGGCTTGCCGAGCCGTTCGCCGCCCACTATCGACATCTCTCGGGGCGGGACGGCGTCGTCCGCGTGCGCGGGCAGGGCACCGACAAGCAGCGCCGGCACGGCCAGCGCTGTGACGACCGTCGTGGAGAAGACGGATCTCATGACGGTATGACGAATCTGGGGCACGGTGAGAAGTTACAGCGTGGAGGGACGGACGGGGACCCGGCGGAGCCCCCGAGGGTGAAGCACGGGCGCCAACCGGGTAACGCCCTCGGCTGAATGGACGTGTCGTCAGCCGATCGGGTTCCGTCCCGTCGGCGTGTTTTCCGCGACTCGTCCGAAACCGCACGGTGTTTTGTCCGGATTCCCCTCCTCCGGCGTGCTCACAGCCGTTCCAGCTCCCACAGCCGCCAGATGCCGCTGTTGTCCGACAGGTACTGGGTCCCCGCGATGTCCGGGGTGCTCAGCACGTAGTCCTTCTTCTGCCACAGCGGGATGACCGGCACGTCCCGGGCGACCAGGTCGTGGATGCGGCGGAACTCCGTCATCACCCGCCCCCGGTCCTGGCTGCGCTGCGTCTGCCTGATGAGCTGGTCCACCCGGGTGCTGCTGTACTTGTTGTGCAGGGCGTTGCCGGTGCCGACCAGGGCGCCGGTGTAGGTGTCAGGGTCGGGGAAGTCCGGCACCCAGCCGACGCTGTACGCGTCGTACGCGCCCTCCGAGAACCCCTTCAGGAACTCCGTCCACTCGAAGCCCTCGGTTTTCACCCGGAAGAGCCCCGTCGCCTCCAGTTGCTGCTTGATCGCCTCCGCCTCCAGCGTGGCGGTGCTGCCCCCGAGGTCGTAGGCGAGCCGGAAGGAGACGGGCGTCGGCACCCCCGCCTCGTCGAGCAGCCGTTGGGCCTGCTGCCTGCCGGGCTGCTGGTAGCGGTCGAAGAACGGCGTGCCGTGCCCGGTCATGCCCTGCGGGATGAGGGAGTACAGCGGCTCGACGGTCTTGTGGTGCACCTGGCGGCTGATCTGCTGGCGGTCGATGACGGCGGCGATCGCCCGCCGTACCGGGGCGTCGGCGACCGCGGAGTTCTTCCGGGTGTTGAAGACGACCATCCGGATGTCCGTCCCCGACTGCTCGGTCAGCTCCAGGTCCTTGTCCGACGGGTTCAGCCCGGCCAGTACCTCCGGCGGCATCTGCCCGTCGTTGACCTCGATCTCCCGGCGGTCCCACGCCTGCGCCAGCGCGGCGCCGTTGGGGTAGTAGCGGACCGTCACGGGCGACGCGGGCCGCCGCTGGGCGCCCCGGTAGTCGGGGTTGGGGACCAGCCGGGCCAGCCGCTCGGAGCGGTACTCGGCCAGCAGGAAGGGGCCGGACCCGACCACCCGGTCGTCGTCCGCGCGCAGGCCGTCGGCGGGGTAGGCGGTGCTGTCCACGAGGGCGCCGGCGCTGCCGGCCAGCTTGAGCGGGAAGGTCGCGTCCGCCGTCTTCAGCAGGAAGCTGACGGTCCGCCCCTCGGTGCTGATCGACTTCAGGGTGTCGAAGAGCTTCGCCGGGCCCTGCGGGTCCTTGATCCGGACCGTTCGCTCGATCGAGTGGCGTACGTCGTCGGCGGTCACCTCGCGACCGCTGCTGAACCGCAGCCCCTCCCGCAGCGTGCAGCGGTAGGTGGTCAGGGCGGCGCTCGCGAACTCGCAGCTCTCGGCGGCGTCCGGGACCGGGTCGGGGGAGCCGGGCTCGAAGGTGAGCAGGCCCTGGTAGACGTTGGCGAACAGGGCCCAGGAGCCGGCGTTGTACGCGCCGGCCGGATCGAGCGCCGTCGGGCGACTGGTCGAGCCGACGACGATCGGCTGATTGTCGTCGCCCCCGCCGCCGAGCAGCCGCCAGCCGCCGAAGCCGGCGGCGACCAGTACCAGGCACAGCGCCACGATCCACGGGACGCGCCCGCGCACCTTCCCCCGCACGTTCCCGCTCCTTGGTCGGTCGATGCCATGTGGTCGACGTGAACGCCGGTTAGCAAAGCACAGGGCGGCGCCGGTGGGCAGGGGTCCGGCACCGCTTAATCACGTTGTGACTAAAGGGGGTTGTGTGACGCGAAGCTGTGAAAGTGGCGGGTGGGGCAGGCTGTGAGTGGATATGCCCAGCTCAGCGGCGACTACCGTGCGGTAGGTCGACGGTCGGAAGCCGGATGTCGACGTCCGGTATCCGGACGCCGGGTGAGGGTTCGGGGGTGGTGTTCGGTCATCAGATCCCTTCTGCTGATGGCCGAAAACCGTCCCTCGGTCGTCGTTCCTCAGTCGTCGGCGAGTGGCAGCAGCTCGGGCAGCCGGCCGTCGTGCGCCAGCGCCGTCTCCCGCCGCTCGTCCGGAACCGGTCCGTACGTGGTCGTGCGGGCCCGCGCGGGCCGCCCGGCCGCCTCGGCGATCGCCTCCAACTCCCGGATGCTGCGGTGCGAACCGTAGGAGGACCCGGCCATCCGGGAGATGGTCTCCTCCATCAGCGTGCCGCCGAGGTCGTTGGCGCCCGAACGCAGCATCTCCGCCGCGCCCTCCGCGCCGAGCTTCACCCAGCTCGTCTGGATGTTGGTGAGGTGCGGGTGCAGCAGCAGTCTGGCCATGGCGGTGACCGCCCGGTTGTCGCGGTGCGTCGGCCCGGGGCGGGCGATACCGGCCAGGTACACCGGCGCGTTCGTGTGGACGAACGGCAGCGTCACGAACTCCGTGAAGCCGCCGGTCTCCTGCTGCACCCGGGCCAGCGTGCGCAGATGGCCCAGCCAGTGCCGGGGCTGGTCGACGTGGCCGTACATCATCGTGGAACTGGAGCGCAGGCCCAGCCGGTGCGCGGCCGTGACCACCTCGATCCAGGTGGCCGTCGGCAGCTTCCCCTTCGTCAGCACCCAGCGCACCTCGTCGTCGAGGATCTCGGCGGCCGTGCCCGGTATCGAGTCGAGGCCGGCCTCCTTCGCGGCCGCCAGCCACTCCGGGATCGAAAGGCCCGTCCGGGAGGCCCCGTTGACGACCTCCATCGGGGAGAAGGCGTGCACGTGCATGCCGGGCACCCGCTCCTTGACCGCCCGCGCGATGTCGAAGTAGGCGGTGCCCGGCAGGTCCGGGTGGATGCCGCCCTGCATGCACACCTCCACCGCGCCGACCTGCCACGCCTGTTCGGCCCGGTCGGCGACCTGGGAGAGCGAGAGTGTGTACGCGTCGGCGTCCGTGCGGCGCTGCGCGAACGCGCAGAAGCGGCAGCCGGTGTAGCAGACGTTGGTGAAGTTGATGTTCCTGGTGACGATGTAGGTCACCTCGTCGCCGACCACGTCGCGGCGCAGCTCGTCGGCGATCCGGCACAGCGCGTCCAGCGCCGGCCCGTCCGCGTGCAGCAGCGACAACGCCTGCTCGTCGGTGAGTCGTTCCGGGTCGTCGGCGGCCTGCGACAGCGCCTCCCGCACGTCGCCGTCCAGCCGGTCGGGGGCCATACCGGGCGCCGCCCGCTCCCGCAGCGCCGACCAGTCGCCGTACACCGAGTCGAAGTCGCCGCGCCGGTCGTCGGTGCGGCCCTCGGTGTCGACGGCGCGGTGCAGGTCGGTGCGGCCCCGGCCGGTGAACACCTCGTCCGGTTCCTGCCACGGCAGCCCTGCCGGACGTGCGTCCTGCCGCGCCAGCCCGGTGTCCGGATCGGCGAGCGCCCGCACGTGGGGCAGCAGGCGCGGATCGAGCCACGCCTCGCCGCGCGCCAGGAACTCCGGGTAGATCGTGAGCCGTTCGCGCAGCTCGAAGCCGGAGTCGGCGGTGCGGGCGGCGAGTTCGTCGATGGCCGGCCACGGCCGTTCGGGGTTGACGTGGTCCGGGGTGAGGGGGGAGATCCCGCCCCAGTCGTCGATCCCGGCGTTGATCAGCAACGCGTACTCCTCGTCCACCAGGTTCGGCGGCGCCTGAACCCGGGTCGAGGGTCCCAGCACGATCCGCGCCACCGCGACCGCCGCCGCCAGCTCCGCCGCCTCGGCGTCCGGCATCCGCCGCATCGCCGTGTCCGGCTTGGCCCGGAAGTTCTGGACGATCACCTCCTGCACCCCCTGGTACAGGCGCTGCACGCGCCGGATCGCCAGCAGCGACTCCGCGCGCTCCTCGTAGCTCTCCCCGATACCGATCAACACCCCCGTGGTGAACGGCACGTTGGAGCGGCCCGCGTCCTCCAGCGCGCGCAGCCGCACGGCCGGCTCCTTGTCCGGCGAGCCGTGGTGCGGACCGCCCGGCTCCGACCACAGCCGGGTCGCGGTCGTCTCCAGCATCATGCCCATCGAGGGCGCCACCGGGCGCAGCCGCTGGAGCTCCGCCCAGCTGAGCACACCCGGGTTGAGGTGCGGTAGCAGGCCCGTCTCCTCCAGCACCCGGATCGCCATCGCCCGCACGTAGGCCAGGGTGCTGTCGTAGCCGTGCGCGTCCAGCCACTCCCGCGCCTCGGGCCAGCGGTCCTCGGGCCGGTCGCCGAGCGTGAACAGCGCCTCCTTGCAGCCGAGTTCCGCGCCCCGGCGGGCGATGTCCAGCACCTCGTCGGGGGAGAGGTACATGCCGTGCCCGGCGCGGCGCAGCTTGCCGGGCACGGTCACGAAGGTGCAGTAGTGGCAGCGGTCCCGGCACAACCGGGTGAGCGGGACGAACACCTTGCGGGAGTAGGTGAGCACGCCCGGGCGGCCCACCTCCCGCAGTCCCGCGTCCCGCAGTCGGGCCGCCACGGCCGACAGCCGGGTCAGATCGTCCCCCCGGGCCTGGAGCAGCACCGCCGCCTCGGCCGTGTCCAACGTGACGCCGTCGGCGGCCCGGCGCAGCGCGCGACGCATCGCGTTGGCCGTGGGTACCTGCGCGTGTGAGGTCATCCGTCGAGCGTACGCGGCGCACGTGACAGCGCCGGTCGGACCGGGGCGGGTCCGACCGGCGCCGTGCCGATCAGGGGGTGCCGGGCTCCTCCGCGGAGGTCGCCGGGCCTCGGCGGGTCAGCCCACCCGGGCCAGCCGCGCGCCGGAGCCCGGTTCGACCAACTCGCCGTCCAGCGCGACCGGAACCTTCACCTGGCCCTGCCCGGCGCCCACGGTGAGGGTGCCGACCTTCGTGCCCTTCGGTGCCTCGCCGGGCACACCGTCGCGGCCCTCGGACAGTGCGAGCCGCACCTTCAGCCCCGACCAGCCGACGGCTTCCACGTCCTCGGTCACCACGACGTCGGTCCGGCCGCCGAGCCCGTCGTCGACGACGCCGACGACCGTGCCCTTCTTGATCACGGTCTCCGACTCCAACGCCTCCTGCGCGGAGAGGATCAGCTCCTTGGCGGCCGCCAGCACCGAGTCGATGATCGGCGGCCGGTGCTGGGAGAGCACCGCGCCGATGATCAACTGCTTGGTGCCGCCGATCTCCTTCTCGGCGGCGAAGAGCAGGTTGCCGCCGGCGGCCGTGGTGGTGCCGGTCTTGATGCCGATCGTCCCGAACAGCGGGACGAGGCGGTTCCAGTTGTCCTGCTTCTTGCCGTTGCGGTCGACGTAGGACGGCAGGCGGACGGACTCCCGGAACGCCGGCAGCTTCATCGCGGCGCGACCGAGCTTCACCTGGTCCTCGGCGGTGCTCACCGTCTCCTTGAGCAGCCCGCTCGGGTCGGTGTACGTCGTGTTCTTCATGCCCAGCTCGTCGGCGGTGGCGTTCATCTTCTCGACGAACTTCTCCTCCGAGCCCGAGTCCCAACGGGCCACCAGGCGCGCCACGTTGTTCGCCGAGGCGATCATGATCGCGTTCAGCGCCTCCCGCTGGGTGAGGGTCTCGCCCTCCTTCACGTCGACGGTCGACTCGCCCTGGGCGCTCAGCCCCGCGTCGTCCTCGGCCTTCTTGTCGACCGGGATCTTCTTGCCGTCCTCACCCTCCTTCATCGGGTGGTCGCGCAGCAGGAGGTAGGCCGTCATCGTCTTCGCGACACTGGCGATCGGCACGGGCTTCTGCTCGCCGGACGTGCCGAACGAGCCCAGCCCCTCCACCCCGAGCGCCGCCTGCCCCGAATCCGGCCAGGCGATGGCCGGCTTGCCGCCGTCGAAGACGTGGGTCGGGGAGGCCGTCAGCTCCAGCGCGGGCGCCGGCAGCGGACGCAGCAACTGCACCGAGACGAAGACCAGCACCAGCAGGAGGACCAGCGGCGTCCAGATCTTCACCCGGCGAACCAGTGTGCGGAGCGGGGTCTCCGGCGGCGCCGGCTTGTTCGTCAGCTCCGCGAGCAGGTCGATCGCCCGCTGGCCCGGCACCGGCGGCAGCGGCTGCTGCCGGGTGGCGTCGGCCTCCGGCACGGGCGGCCCCGGCGGAGGCGGCGTGGGGCGCGCGGCGGGCGCCGACGGCGGATCGTCGGAGGAGCGCAGCGGGACGAACTCGCTGCGGAGCGCCTGGGTGCGCACGGCCTCCGCCTCGTCCTCGGCGGCGACGGACGGCTGTTCGTCGGCCTTGTCGTCCTTGTCGGAGGAGGGCTCGTCGTCGGATGGCTTGGTGGCGGCGGGCTTGTCGTCGGACGGCTTGTCGTCGGACGGCTTGGTGGCGGGCTTCGCGTCGGCGGGCTCCGCGTCGGCCTCGTCGGACTCGCCGGGCTTGGCGTCGGCGGGCGTCGCGGTGTCGGGTGCGTCGGCGGAGTCCTCAGCCTCGGGCTTGTCGGCGCGGGCGCGCACGACGTCCGTGCGGAGCACGGTCGTCCGGTCGCTGCTCTCCTCCGCCTCCGGCTTGTCCGGCACCGCGGGTGTCTCCGCCTCGGGCTCGTCCGCCGCCGCCACGTCGCGCTCCCGTGCGGGGTCCTCGTCCGCCGTGTCGGCGGGCTCGTCCGCCTCCGGCTCGTCCGAGGTCCGCTTGTCCTTCGTCGGCGAGTCGTCGGCGGGCTTGCTCTCGGGCGCCTTCTCCTCCGGGCCCTTCTCCTCGGGGGTCTCCTCGGAGGTCTCCTCCGCCGCGGGGGCCGCCGCTATGCGGTCCTCGGGCTCCTCGGGGGCCTCGGTGTCCCCCGGGGGGCCGGAGGCCCCGCCGGACGGCGTCCGGGCGCCGCTGAACGCCATGCGGGGGTCGGGGGCCGTCGCCTCGGCTCGCTCCTCGGGAACCGTCACCTCGTCCGGTGTCGTCTCCCCCGACGACCGCTGCTGCTCCGACCTCTCGGGGGACTCGCCCGCCACCGTGCCTCCTGTTTGTGCTGCCGTACCCGATGTCAGTTAACAGTGTCCTCGCACCGCGCCCCTGGGCAGGTGCCGAGAGCCCCCGAAGGGCTCCCGAGTTGCCAGACGGTAACGACATACCCGACGGTTCCATACATTTCGCCCAGGCACTCTCGACAGAACAATGTGAGAGGGGTCACCCTGTCATTCATCCACGCGGGGAGGCATGGATGGGCAGGAGCCGCAGAACAATTCCGGAGGAGCTTCTGTTGCTCGCCCTGGACCCGGCAACGGGTACCACGGCGCAGCCGCAGTCGCTCGACCTCGGTCTCGCCGGGGCCCAGCTAGTGGAGCTGGCCCTTGCGGGACGGATAGCCCCTGACGGGGATCGCATAGCCGTGGTGCTGCCACGGCCGACCGGAGATCCGACCTTGGACTCCGCGCTCGAACTGCTGCGCAGGCGCGGCAGCCCGGTGCGCGCGGTCCACTGGATAGGCGGGCCCAGGCTTGGGCTCCGTCAGACGTACCTGTCACACCTGGAGCGCTGCGGCATGGTCCATGCCGTGAACGGCCAGATGTGCGGGGTTCTGCCGACGACTCGCTACCAGGCGACGGACACGGCGGTGAGCCGGGAGATCAGGGCCCGGCTCGATTCGGCGATCCGCACCGGTGTACCGCCGGACCCGCGGACCGCGGCGCTCGCCGCGCTGGCCCACGCGGTCGGTCTCGGCAAGCACCTGTACCCGGGCAACGAGGGGCGCAGCTGCCGCTCGCGGCTGCGGGACCTCATCAGGCACGACCCGATGGGCGGCCTGGTCGCCCACGCGGTGATGGACGTGCAGAACGGCGTGGCGGCGCAGCCCAGGCGCGCCGCGGCCGGTGGACGGGTCGCCGCGCCCAGGGCGGCGGCCGCGACCGCGACGCCCGCCCGCCCGGTGGCGGGCCCGGCCTACCGGCACGGCGGCATGGCCAAGGCCGGAGCCCGCTGAGGCAACCGTTCCGCCGGGTGTGCCCGGCGGGCGGCACCGGACCTCCGGGAGCCGCGAGAGGGGTGGTGGCGGGTCGGCGCAGGACGGCGCCGGCCCGCCGCCACCCCGTGCTCGTGTCCGCGCACGCTCGGTGGCGGCTTTCCGGCAAAGCCGGGACGACCGCGCGCCGTTGGTGGCACTCTGCTGAACGGTAATCAACTCACAGCAGTGGAGGTGTGCGCTCCGTGGCGTCACATGTCAACCCCACCGTAAGAAGGCGCCGGCTGGGCATGGAGCTGCGCAGGCTCCGCGAGGAGAAGGGCATGACGGCCGAGGAGGTCGCCGAGCGCCTGCTGGTCTCCCAGTCCAAGATCAGCCGGTTGGAGAACGGCCGCCGCAGCATCAGCCAGCGGGACGTGCGCGATCTGTGCGGGGTCTACGAGGTGTCGGACCCGAGGGTCGTGGACTCGCTGATGCAGATGGCGAAGGAGTCCCGCCAGCAGGGCTGGTGGCACGCGTTCGGCGACATCCCGTACAGCGTCTACATCGGTCTGGAGACCGACGCGGCGTCGCTGCGGATCTACGAGCCGCAGATCGTGCCGGGGCTGCTCCAGACGCAGGACTACGCGGAGGCGGTCATCGCCGGCGCACTGCCCGAGGCGTCGCCCGAGGAGTGGGAGAAGCGGGTACGGGTCAGGATGCGCCGCCAGCAGCGCATCTCCTCGCCGGAGAAGCCGCTGCGGCTGTGGGCGGTGCTGGACGAGGCCGCGCTGCGACGGGTGGTGGGCGGCCGGCAGACGATGATCGCGCAGTTGGAGCACCTGCTGGAGCTGTCCCAACTGCCGCACGTGACCGTGCAGGTCATGCCGTTCGAGCTGGGCGCGCACCCCGGCGTGAACGGGCAGTACGCGGTGCTGGAGTTCCCGGACACGGCGGACTCCACGGTGGTCTACCTGGAGGGCGTCACCAGCGACCTCTACCTGGAGAAGGCCGGCGACGTGCAGAACTACACCGTGATGTACGAGCATCTGCGGGCGCAGGCGCTCAATCCGGAGCAGAGCCGGGACTTCATCGTGAAGGTGGCCAAGGACTACGCGCGGGAGACCGGCTGAGCCGCGGTCCCGGAGACCGCCGGGTCGAGCCGCTGGTCCCGGAGACCGCCGCGAGCCGCCTGACCGGCATCGATCGGGCGTGCGGGCGCGGAAAGGTACACGGGGGCAAGCCTGTTGGGAAGAGCCCGATGGAATATGCCATCCGGTCGAGTGAACGACCCGCGCGGGCCGCCGCGCCGGCCAGTAGCGTCGATTGTGTGCCAGTCAGATCGCTGGCACCTCCCGACAAGTCCGCGCGGCAGCGCTGAGGAAGACCGGAGCACAACATGGCGATTCAGCAGGGCAAGACCGACAACTGGGTGAAGTCCTCCTACTCGGGCGGCAACGGCGCCTGCGTGGAGGTCAAGGCCCCCACCCTCACCGCCGTCGCGGTGCGGGACTCCAAGAACCCGACCGGTCCCGCCATCGGTTTTGAACCGTCCGCCTGGACCGCGTTTGTCGGTGCGGTCGACAGCGGTGTCCTCGTCCGCGACTGACCGCACGTCCCCGATTACGGCCGCCGGCCGACGGAACGCCCGGCCGCGCACAGAGCCCTCTCGACCGACCCGCCGTCTTGGCCGAGGGGGCTCGGTGCTGCCCGGTCCGGCGGGCCGGGATGCGTATCCTGACCCGCATGACGTTCCGGCGCGGTGGCGGCAGCAGCGCGCACAGGCTCCTGGCCCTGTGCGCGCTGCTGCTGTTGCTGCTCGGCGCGCAGCCCGCGCCGGCGGCCGCGGACCCGGCGGCGCCCGGCCGGTCGGTCTCGACCGGCCGGACGGTGGCGGCTCCCTCGGTCGAGTCGCCGCGCACGACCGAGCCGCGGTCCTCGGCCGAACGGCCCGGTGACGGCCCGCACCGGTGCTCGGGCTGGGACGACACACCGCGCCCGCTGCTCGCGCCGACCCACCGCCCGGAGCCGCTGGGCACCCCGGTGACCGCCGCTGCCGCCGAGCCGGCCGACCTCCGCTGCGGCACGGCTCCCGACACCCTCGCCTCCCAGCGCCCCGGTGTCCCCGTCGAACTCCTCGAACTCTCGGTCCTGCGGATCTAGGGCTCCGGTGGGTCCCGCCGTCGTTCCGCGCCGGCGTGATGTCCCCTGTTGTCGTCGCCCTCCACCGTCGTCCGTACCCGATCCCTTCCCGCCGGCCGCCGTGCGCGCCGGCCCTCTGGAGTTCCCATGTCGAAGAAGCCCGCCAAGGCCACCGGGCCGCAGAAGCTGACGGCCGTCCTGCTTGTGGTGGTGCTGGCCGCCGCCGCCGTCCTGGCGTCCGTCTCCGCGTTCGGCCGTCCCGACGCGCGGCCTTCGGCGGAGGCCCGCGGCGGCACGTCCGCCGGTGACGAACGCCAGCCCGACGCCGACCTGTTGGCGCTCGCGCGGCGCGAGAAGGACGACCCGTTCGCGCTCGGCCGGCCGGACGCCCCGGTGGTGATGATCGAGTACTCGGACTTCCAGTGCCCCTACTGCGGCAGATTCGCCCGGGAGACCAAGCCGGAGCTGGTGGAGAAGTACGTCGACACGGGCGTGCTGCGCATCGAGTGGCGGCAGTTCCCGATCTTCGGCGCGGACTCCGACCGGGTGGCCAGGGCCTCCTACGCGGCCGGCCAGCAGGGCCGGTTCTGGGAGTTCCACGACGTCGTGTTCGCCGAGGAGCGGCCGAAGAACTCCGGCGCCTTCGCCCAGCGCAAGCTCGAGGAGATGGCCGAGCAGGCCGGCGTGAAGGACCTGGCCGCGTTCCGCGACGACATGACCGGCCCGGACGCCACCGCCGCCGTCAGCGCCGACCGCAACGAGGGCCAGGCGCTCGGCGTCTCCAGCACGCCGGCGTTCCTGATCAACGGCACGCCCGTGCTGGGTGCCCAGTCCGCCGAGTACTTCGGCAAGGCGATCGAGCAGGCCAGGGCGCGGGCCGAGGCGGCCCGCTGATGGCCGAGGTCGGCTATCTGACGGCCCTGTTGGGCGGTCTGCTGGCGCTGCTCAGTCCGTGCAGCGCGCTGCTGCTCCCCGCGTTCTTCGCCTACGCGTTCGCCACCCCGGGCAGGCTGCTGGCGCGGACGGCGGCGTTCTGGGCGGGGCTGTGTGTGACGCTGGTGCCGCTCGGGGTGGCCGGTTCGCTGGCGGGGAGCCTGTTCACCCGGCACCGGGAGACGCTGGTCGCGGTGGGCGGCTGGGCGGTGGTCGCGTTCGGGCTGGCGCAGATCCTCGGGTTCGGTTTCGGTTCGCGGCGGATGGCCGAGGCGGCCGCCCGGCTGCGCCCGTCGTCCCTCCTGTCGGTGGCGTTGCTGGGCGCGGTGTACGGGCTGGCGGGCTTCTGCGCGGGGCCGATCCTGGGCGGCATCCTGATGATCTCGGCGGTGCACGGCTCGCCGGCGTACGGCGGGGTGCTGCTGGCCGTCTACGCGTTCGGCATGGCGGCGCCGCTGTTTGTCCTCGCGCTGCTGTGGGAGCGGTTCGAGCTGGGGCGGCGGCGGGTGCTGCGCGGGCGGGAGTTCCGGCTGGGTCGGCTGCGGCTGCACACGACGTCGCTGCTGTCCGGTGTGCTCTTCGTCGCGGTCGGCGGCATCTTCCTGACAACAGGGGGCACGGCCTCGTTGGCCTCGCCGCTCGGGGTGGACCGGGAGGCACGCCTGGAGCAGTGGGCGCTCACGCTGGGTGACGGTGTCGCGGACGTCGCGCTGCTGGTTCCGCTCACACTGCTGGTGGCGGGCGTCCTGCTGTGGCGGCTGCGGCGGGGGAGCGGGACGGTCGCCGAGGAGCCGGCGGCGGGGTCCGCGGCAGAAGTCGGGGAG
>NZ_WMLF01000760.1 GCF_014156695.1 Streptomyces durbertensis
CTGACGCGCCGCGCCACCGCGCCACCCGAGCCCCTGCTATCCGGCCCCGCGCCGCCGGTCCCGACAGAACACGACAGAAACGGAACACATCCGATGCTCGACCTCGTCATCGTGGGCGCAGGCCCCTACGGACTGTCCATCGCCGCCCACGCGGCGGCAGCCGGACTGCGACTGCGCACCTTCGGACGGCCCATGGCGTCCTGGCGCGACCACATGCCGGCCGGCATGTTCCTCAAGTCCGAGCCCTGGTCGTCCAACCTCTCCGCCCCGGGCAGCCACCACACCCTCGGCGACTACTGCCAGGGCAGGGGCCTCACCGCCGAGCACGGCACACCCGTGCCCATCGAGACCTTCACCGACTACGGCCTGTGGTTCGCCCGCCAGGCCGTACCCGAGGTGGACGAACGCGTCGTCACCTCCGTCGCCCCGAACAACGACCACTGGCACGTCACCATCGAGGACGGCGAGACCGTCGCCACCCGCGCGGTCGTGCTCGCCGTCGGCGTCATGCCGTTCGTGAACCTCCCCGCCGAACTGCGGGACCTCCCCTCCGACCTGGTCACCCACAGCAGCCACCACCGCGACCTCTCCCGCTTCACCGGCCTCGACGTCACCGTCGTCGGCGGCGGCCAGGCCGCGCTGGAGACCGCCACGCTGCTCGCCGAGGCCGGCGCCGCCCCCCGCCTGCTCGCCCGCGCCGACCAGCTCAACTGGAACACCCCGCCGCAACCCCTGGAGCGCCCCCTGCTGCGCTCCCTCCGCGACCCGCACTGCGGTCTGGGCACCGGCTGGCCCAGCTGGGTCTGGTCCGAGACGCCCTGGCTCGTCCGCCGCCTGCCCGCCGCGCTGCGGCTGCGCATCAACGACGCCGCCCTCGGCCCGGCCGGCGCCTGGTGGCTGCGGGAACGCTGCGAGGAGCGGGTGCCGCTGCTGCTCGCCCGCCGACTGCGCGCCGCACGCGCCCAGGCCGGCCGCGTCCGCCTGGAGACCACCGCCCCCGACGGCGGCACCGAGACGTACGTCACCGACCACGTCATCGCCGCCACCGGCTTCGCCCCCGAACTCGACCGCCTGACCCTCCTCGACCCGGCCGCCCGCTCCGCCCTGCGCACGCTCGGCGGCGGTCGCACCGGTGGCGGCGCGCCCGAACTCGGCGCCGGCTTCCGCTCCAGCCTGCCGGGGCTCTACTTCGCCGGCCTGCTCACCGCCCCCGCGTTCGGGCCCGCCATGCGCTTTGTCTACGGTGCCGCGTACACCGCCGAACGCCTCGTCCACGCCGTTCGCCGCGCCACGCCGGTCCGGCAGTTGCCCCGCCCCACTGCAACCCCCGAAC
>NZ_WMLF01000761.1 GCF_014156695.1 Streptomyces durbertensis
CCTCCTCGCCGTCCGCGTACAGGTCGTGGTTGCCGGGCCGGTCCCGGTCCCTGGCCGCCGGCACCCACGTCGGCCCCGGCAGCGGCAGCACGGTACGGGCCGGCGCCACCTGCTCCGACCGCGCCACCGGGCCCGGCCCCGGCCGCTGCGACGGCGTCGGCGCGCTCTCCGACGGCGACGCGCTCGGCAGCGGCGACCGCGCCGACGGCCCCACCCACTCGGGCTCCGACGGCTCCGGCTCCGGCTCCGGAGACAAGTCCGACGGGACGGGCTCCGGCGAGTGCTCCCCACCGCCCCCGGTCACCGGCCAGATGATCAACGGCGGATCGTTCGGCGCCGGGGACGGCGAGGACGGCGACCACTGCGACGCCGGGGCGGCCACCGCCGGCGCCACGGGAAGCAGCAGCGCGCCGCCGAGCAGCAGCCCGATCGCGTACGCCTTCACCGCACCGCTCCTCCCGTCACGGCCACCACCCGCGCGGCCACGGCGGGTAACGCTTACAGAGTCACATGAACGGCAAGTTATGGCATGCCGGGCGCAAAGCATCACCCAACGTGACCTTCGGTCCGCCTACCCGCGTCCCCCGCACTCACTCCCTGACCAACAGCACTTTCCCCACATGGTCACTGCTCTCCAGCACCCGATGCGCCTGAGCCGCGTCCGCCATCGGCACCCGCCGGTCCACGACCGGCCGCACCCGGCCGTTCTCCACCAGCGGCCACACGTGCTCCCGCACCGCCGCGACGATCGCCGCCTTCTCCGCCACCGGACGCGACCGAAGCGTGGTCGCCATCACCGCGCCGCGCTTGCGCAGCAGCGTGTTCAGGTTCAGCTCCGCCTTCACCCCGCCCTGGAGCCCGATGACCGCCAGCCGGCCGTTCACCGCCAGCGCCTCCACGTTCCGCTCCAGGTACTTGGCGCCCATGATGTCCAGGATCACGTCCGCGCCGCGCCCGTCCGTCGCCTTGCGGACCTCCTCCACGAAGTCCTGCTCCCGGTAGTTGATCAGCACGTCCGCGCCCAACTCCGCGCACCGCGCCAGCTTCTCCCCGCTACCGGCCGTCACCGCCACCCGCGCGCCCACCGCCTTGCCCAACTGGATCGCCATCGTGCCGATGCCGCTGCCGCCGCCGTGCACCAACAGGGTCTCCCCCGGCCGCAGATGCGCCAGCATGAACACGTTCGACCACACCGTCGCGACGACCTCCGGCAGCGCCGCCGCCGTCACCACGTCCATCCCCGCCGGCACCGGCAGCACCTGCCCGGCCGGCACCGCGACCTTCTCCGCGTACCCGCCGCCCACCAGCAGCGCGCACACCTCGTCCCCCACC
>NZ_WMLF01000762.1 GCF_014156695.1 Streptomyces durbertensis
GGGTAGGGCGTCCCGTACGGCTGTGCGGGCGCCCCGGGCAGCCCGGCGCCGCCGGTGTGCGGCCGGTGCCGGACGTCGTCGTCGAGCGGGTACCGCGGCGGACCGGGGTAGGGCGGCGCCTCGTCGCCGGCGCCCCGCCGGGGCGGTGCCTCGTCCGGGCGCCGGGGGGAGCCGGGATAGCGCGGCCGTTCGGTCCGGCTGACCGATCGCGGGTACTCGGGCGGCGCCTCTTCCGGGCGACGCGGTGCGTCGCGGCGCGGCGCGCGCCCGCCGTCGCGCCCGCCCTCGCGGTCGGCGCCGTCGCGTTCGGGAGGACGGGGTTCTGCTGGGGGATTCACGGTGTTGCTCCTCGCGGGTGAGCGGTTGGGAGTTCGGAGAGCGCGGGCGGGGTCAGCCCGCGAGCATCGGCACGCACAGCAGGGGGACGCCGAGGCAGAAGGTCAGCAGCCCGGTCCGCACCCAGCGGTGCTTCTCGGCGACGATCCGGCTCACCTCGCCGAGCGAGGCGGCCAGCGAGTCCAGCGGCGCCCGCTCGGTGTCGGCGAGCGCGTCCCTGAGCCGGCCGGCGGCGGCGGCCTTGCGGATGTCGGCGAAGTAGGTGAGCGGCCGGCCCGGCTGCCAGCGGCTGTCCCGGTAGCGGGGGAGTACGGCCATCAGCAGCGCGCCGAGGGCCACGAGCAGGCATCCGGCGCCCGCCCACCACACGACCTGGGCGGGGACCACAAGCTGTCCCGGGCCCCAGGAGCGTCCGGTCAGCACACTGGTGACGGTGCCGACGGTCATGCCGATCGCGCCGAGCAGGACGGACGCCTTGCTGTCCGCGCGGGCGACCTCGCCCCGCAACTCGTCCAGCAGCCGCTGCGCGGTCGCCACGGCCGCGTCGTCGGCCGGAGGCCCGGCGGGCGGCGCCGAAGGCCCCCCGCCCCCGGGGGCACCGGCACCGACGGTTGTCACGACCGCCCCGCCGTGCCGCCGTCCCCGGGCCGGCCCTCGCCGGGCTCGGGACTTCCGGCGGAGGTGCGTCCCCGAGCGTCCCCCACGGCGGTGGCGTCCGGCACCGGCCCGCCGTCCGGCGCGGGCCCGTCCGTCGGGGGCCCTCCGGACACCGGCGTTGCCGTCGGGTGGCGCTGGGCATCGGACGCGGACGGCAGGCGGGCTGCGTTGTACGCGGCACGGCCCCCTCCCACGGCGTCGGCTTCAGGCGGCCCGTCGCCGGGCTCGGGGACCCGCGCCGCGGCGGGTGTGCCGACGCTCCCCGCCAGCGGGGCGCCCGGCGGGGACCCCTCTGTCGCGGGGGCGCCGGGTGCGGGCGGTGCCGCCGGGGGGC